>JBKEAJ010000106.1:0-8568 GCA_047972135.1 Bacteroidales bacterium
AGTTGTGATAAGTGTATTTGGGAGGCGGATTGCTAGTGTCGATAGTTAACCATGTTCCCAATGTTTGCGAAAACGACTGCTGTGCTTCTTCGACACCCTGCCCTGTAAAGGCTGTAATAATTGTCCCCGTTTTGTCGCTTATATATCCCGATGTTGGTGCTTCCGTTACGGCATCCCAATCTATCAGTTCTGTGTTGACCGCAGCACCACTGCCTTTGCCCGACTCTCCGCCGTTCAGACGAATGTCGCCACGGTGGAATGCAATATCCCACGATAGGTCGCTTGTGGGGTCGCTCACCGTTACGGTATCTCCAGTTTTGAATGAAAAATATACCCATTTGGTATATGATGTAGCATCCAAATATTCATACTTCTTAACGCCGCCCGGCAACTGCTCTTCCTCCTCGTCTTTACTACACGATGCGAAAACTAATATACCCGCCAATGCCATCAACAAAAATCTAAATTGTTTCATAATTTCTACTTTAAAAATATGTTTGTTGTTTTTTCGGTGCAAAATTATGATGCATTGACAGAGTGGGCAATCCTCAATAATGATGAAATTGAGGGCTTTAGGATACCAATAATTGATGAGGTGTTTTGTTTTGTATCTAATTTTTTACTAGCTTTGCTTTAAATTATCACGATATTCTAAAGTGTTGCTTTAAATTATCATGATGATTTAAAGCTAGAATTTTATAATATGATGTATCTAAGAAAGCAAATATTTGAAGGTGGAGATGGTGAGAGTTTTTTTTTATGGGGAGCTCGTCAGACAGGTAAGAGTACATTGCTGAAAGCAATGTATTCAAAGTCGCTTTGGTTTGACTTATTGTTAACTGATGTTTTTGAGCGTTTCCAAAAGAATCCATCTCAGCTAAGGGAAATAATAATGGCTTTGCAACCGACAGAGCCTGTGGTGATTGATGAGATACAGAAAATACCATCTTTGCTTGATGAAATTCACTGGCTCATTGAGAACACTAAAACTCATTTTGTATTAAGTGGTTCAAGTCCTCGAAAAATCCTCCGCACTGGGGCAAATTTGTTGGGAGGAAGAGCACTTCGTTATGAGCTTTTTCCTTTGGTGAGCAGCGAAATACCTGATTTTGAACTTTTGCGAGCTTTGAACAATGGGTTGTTGCCTCGTCACTATCTTTCTGATAATCCGGGAAAATTGATTTCAGCATATATCGGTAACTATCTCAGAGATGAAATTATAGCCGAAGCCCGAACAAGAAATGTTTCTACATTTTCTCGTTTTCTTGAGGTTGCAGCTTTCTCAAATGGTGAAATGGTAAACTATACAAACATAGCATCTGAATGTGGAGTAAGCTCTCCCACGATAAAGGAATATTTTCAAATCTTGGAAGATACTTTGACTGGTAGTTTTTTACCATCTTTTCAGAAGAGACCTAAGCGGAGGGTGATACTTGCTTCCAAATTTTATTATTTTGATGTCGGGATTGTGAATTATCTGCTGAAAAGAGGGCGGATTGAGCATGGTAGTGAAATATTTGGTAATGCATTTGAACACTTTATTTATCAGGAACTAGTTGGACATAGTCATTATTCAGGTCTTCAATATCCTTTGCATTATTGGCGTACGACTTCTCAAGCCGAAGTGGATTTTGTGTTGGGAGACCATGAGCTGGCTATAGAGGTAAAATCAACAGCAAATGCGACTCCTCGTCATGCTAAAGGATTGAAAAAATTTGCAGAAGAGTATACTGTAAAAAAACAAATTCTGGTGAGTAATGATTTGTATCCTCGTCAGATGGGAAGTGTATTAGTATTGCCATGGAAAATATTTTTGCAAAAGCTATGGGCAGGCGAGCTTATTTAGTGTATGTCCATAATGTCGAGAGTCTGAGTTCTAAAGTTAAAGAGCAAAGCTTGCGAAACTTTGATCATTAGGAGTTTAAGACGGACTCTATTTAAAAACATTTCGCAATGCACTTATGGCTCTGGTCATTAGTTTGCGGGCAGAGTCATATTTGAGCGACATAAGCTCGCAGATTTGCTCGTAGGAGAAATCACAGGTGTATTTGTAGTAAAGAATTTCACGCTGCTTGGGACTCAGCTTCTCCAATCCCTCTTGCAGTTGTCGTTCTTGTTCCGACAGCTCTTCTTTGGCAATTAGCTCCTGCTCAGCCGAATAGCTTATCTCTGCTTCTATTGTTTTCGTGTCTTCAGAGCTGATGAAGAGTTTATCTTTCTTGGCACTTTTTGCTAATCTCCGACGTAGTGATGCAATAAGATAAAAGCCAATATTGTCGGTGCTTCCCAATTTCTCACGACTATTTACGAGGTCATAAAAGAGTTCTTGAATAGAGTCTTTTATCAACTCGTCGTCGTTGGAGAATTTCTTTCCATAACGAAAAAGCTGCTGCACATACTGATAGTAAATATGAGAAAGTGCATAGCTCTCGCCCTTTCTGAAGTCATCCCATAATTTCTTATCTGCATTCACTTCTATCACAAGGCAAATATATTAAATAAGCTCCAAGTTGCAAGTTAGTTATTGCAAGTATATCAAAAATAAGGCAAAAGACGAAAACCACAAAAAAAAATCGTACATTTTAAACTATCTGTGTTATCTTTGACTGCAATTTATAATAGCTGTTAGCCTGAAAATCTGAATATTCAGATGTTATATCCAAATACAAACACATGATAAGGAAGGATTATGTCAAAGAAAAATCAATCAAATAGATTAACAAGTCAACATAAAGAATCACAAGGTGTAGTTGGAATATTTGGAGATGAAGCAAAAAATAAGGATATTAATGGCAAGAAACGCAACAAATAAATTGCTTCAAAAAGCCAAAAAATCAAAAAGTGATGAGTTTTATACTCAACTTTCTGATATAGAAAATGAATTGCAACACTATAAGAAGCATTTTAAAAACAAAGTAGTTTATTGTAACTGCGATGACCCTGCAATTAGTAGTTTCGTTCAATGTTTTGCTTCAAATTTTAAGGAACTAGGCATTAAAAAATTAATAGCATCTTGTTATAGAAAACAAGAGTGGGATTTATTTAGTACAAAGGAATTAGGAAATGCTTGCTTTTATGAATATTCTGGTTCGGAGGAAGAGAAAATAAAGCCAAATCCGACTGATACTGTGCACTTTAGAGGAGATGGCGACTTTCGCAGTGCCGAAAGTATCGAGCTCCTAAAACAGTCTGATATTGTTGTTACTCATCCTCCTTTTTCATTATTTCGTGAATATGTAGCACAGCTAGTCAAATACAACAAGAAATTTCTGATAATTGGGAATATTAATGCAATTACTTACAAAGAGATTTTCAAACTAATAAAGGAAAACAAAGCGTGGCTAGGAATTAATCTTGGTAGAGGAATTTCCGGTTTTATTGTACCCGAACATTATGAACTGTATGGAACAGAGACCCGAATTGATTGCTGTGGGAATAGAATAGTCTCTCCTAATAATTGCCTATGGCTAACCAACTTGGATACTTCTAAACGGCATGAAGATATAAATCTGACCAAGAAATATTTTGGAAACGAAATTGAATATCCTCAGTACGATAATTATGATGGTATAAATATTAATAAAACTAAAGACATTCCGTTTGATTACAAGGGGCATATGGGTGTGCCCATAACATTTCTACACAGATTTAACCCCAATCAGTTTGAAATCATTAAATTCAGAAAAGGGAATGATGAAAAAGATTTATCAATAAACGGGAAGTGTCCATATTTTAGGATTCTAATCAGAAACAAACAAATATAAAACTATGAAAATATTATCATTCATTTTATTGGCGTATCTAAGTGTCGGCACAGTCTTTTCGCAGGAGAAAACTGATGATTTATTCTTTAGAGACAGGTTGAGCGAAAAACTCACTCAGGACAATGTGTTCCGCTCCGACGAGTATTTTAATTGGTGTAATTCCATCATCAAGGGAGACGATGGGAAGTATCACCTTTTTTACTCTCGCTGGCCTCGCAAATATACTTTCAACAGCTGGCTGACACACTCGGAGGTGGCACATGCTGTTTCAGACTCGCCCTCAGGACCTTGGAAATACAAAGAGACAGTCTTGCAAAGCCGTGGCAAAGGACATTGGGATGCAATTACCGTACATAACCCGAAAATCAAAAAGTTTGGCAACAAATACTATATCTACTATTGCTCTACAAATCTGGGCGATATGGATTATACGGAGGAAGATTTGATAAGAATGGCTCGCGAGGGTGGAAAGGGCGAATATTGGAAAAAATATTTACGTCCCAATCAGCGCACAGGTGTTGCTGTTGCCGAAAGTATTAATGGTCCCTGGAAGAGGATGGACAATGTACTTATCGAGCCGTCGGGCCCAATTACTACTTTGACCGTAAACCCTGCTATCACTCAGGGAAAAGACGGTAAGTATTATCTGATTGTGAAAGGCGACAAGCCTGGAGAAAAGCGTTTTGTTAGAAATCAGGCAATTGCTGTATCCAATTCTCCCACAGGTCCTTTCGTGATGCAGGATAAACCCGTAATCGATTATTTGGACACGGAGGATATGTCCTTGTGGTATGACAAAAAACGTGAACACTACTACGGGATTTTTCATGCTCATTCCTTTGTCGGAATGGTGAGTTCAGAGGATGGGATAAACTGGAAAAAGGCTACGGAATATGCTGTTAAGCAAAAAAAGCTCAATTTTGCCGATGGAAATGTAGTAATTCCCAATCGCATGGAGCGACCATTTGTCTACGTGGAAGACGACGAGCCGAGAGTGTTGGCAATGGGAGTAAAAAAAGATGACGATGCTTATATCGTTTTTGTTCCGATAGCACAGCAAGACAGACCTCTGCCGAATGAGCGTCAGCAGGCATGGCAGGAAGCTGAGATGGGAGCAGTTTTTCACTACGATTTACATGTGTTCGACGGCAAAAAATACGGACAAGGCGGCAATCGCATAAGTCCGCTTGACGATTATCAGATATTTAATCCCAAGAAACTGGATACCGACCAATGGGTGAAAGCCATAAAAGATGCAGGTTTCAAGTTTGCATTGATTACGGCGACCCACGAAACGGGCTTTGCTCTTTATCAGTCGGATGTAAATCCCTACTGCATGAAAGCTCTGAAATTTCAAGATGGCAAAGGCGACATTGTTCGTGATTTTGTAAACTCTTGCCGCAAATATGGCATTAAGCCCGGCATTTATGTGGGCATACGTTGGAATTCTTTTTTGGGTGTGCATGATTTCAAAGTTGACGGAACCAGCAAGTTCAGGGAAAATCGTCAGTTGTGGTATAACAAAATGGTTGAGGGAATGGTGAAGGAGCTGTGTACAAAGTATGGCGAAATTTTTGAAATATGGTTTGACGGTGGTGCAGACCATCCCAACAACGGTGCACCCGACGTACTTCCTATCGTTCAGCAATATCAACCTAACTGCCTTTTTTATCACAACAAGCAACTTGCGGAAGTTCGCTGGGGTGGTTCTGAGTCAGGGACTGTTCCTTACCCGTGTTGGGCTACATTCCCTAACTACTATTCTCATGCGGGCGATACTCCGCAAGATAGAATGAGATTGCTGAAAAATGGCGATACCCAAGGAGCATATTGGATGCCGGCAATGAGCGATGCGCCTCTGCGTGGTTACGATGGCAGGCACGAATGGTTTTGGGAACCTGGCGACGAGGAGCATATTTTCCCTCTGGAAAACCTTATGAATATGTACTATAAGTCGGTGGGACACAATTCAACCCTTATAATGGGACTCACTCCCGACCCCGACGGCTTGCTGCCCGAGCCTGATGTTCAGCGTTTGAAAGAGTGGGGAGACGAGATAAAACGTAGATTTGATAAACCTTTGGCAAGCTCTTCGGGGAATGGCTCGAAGTTGGAAATAAAACTCGATGGTACTAAAAAAGTAAATCATATTATCCTCCAAGAAAATATTGCACAAGGTGAGAGAGTGAGGAAATTCAAAGTCGAAGCTCGCACAAAAAACGGATGGAAAACTCTTGTTGAAGGTACAGCAATAGGACATAAGTTTATTGCGCAATTCGCCGATATAGAGTGCTCTCAACTGCGTCTCAGCATTGGAGAAAGCAAGGGAGAGGCACAAATAAAGAATTTTGCAGTTTATGACGTAGAGGACTAATAATATGACTGTTATCGAAAAGTTAATTTGATGTGTCAAAATCTTTGTGTAGTGTCGTAGATTATTAGTATCTTGCAAGCTCAAAAATTTAGACTTTTGAAAAAAAATAATATTATTAAATAAAATGAAGACTCTAACTTTATCTCTATTCTTGGGACTGTTTGCATGCCTGAGTAGTATTGGGCAAACGAAAACTAACGATTGGGAGAACCCTGCGATTTTTGATATTAACAAGGAAAAGCCGCATGCTACCCTCATGCCCTTCCGCAGTGTTAATGACGTGTTAACTCAGAAGTCTAGCCAATCGGTGTATTACAAAACTCTTAGTGGAACATGGAAATTTAACTGGGTGCGTAAGCCTGCCGACCGTCCCACAGATTTCTATAAACCCGACTATGATGTGTCGGGATGGGACAATATTCAAGTCCCCTCAAACTGGGAATTAGAAGGTTATGGCATTCCTATCTACGTAAATCATCAATATGAATTTGCCGATTATAAACATCCCGTGTCGAAGGAGATAAAGTTTGATGAAGAGATATACCCATCAAATCCTGGACAAGTGCCACACGACTACAACCCTGTTGGTTCATATCGTAGAACCTTCTCTGTTCCCGAAAGCTGGGACGGACGACGGGTATTTGTGCAATTT
Organism: Bacteroidales bacterium; assembly: GCA_047972135.1. Lineage (GTDB taxonomy): Bacteria > Bacteroidota > Bacteroidia > Bacteroidales > Prolixibacteraceae > JBKEAJ01. The sequence goes on from JBKEAJ010000106.1 coordinate 6,791, forward strand.
GGGGCTGTAAAATCAGCTTTCTACTTGTGGGTGAATGGCAAGAAAGTAGGCTACAGCCAAGGTAGTAAGACTCCTGCCGAATGGGATATTACCAACTTCCTGCAAAAAGGCGAAAATGTAATTGCTGCTGAGGTATATCGCTGGTCTGACGGCTCCTACCTTGAGTGTCAGGATTTTTGGCGTATCAGCGGTATCGAGCGTGATGTTTATTTATACTCAACTCCGCAGGTGCGTGTGCGTGATTTCTTTGCTAAACCCGACCTCGATGCTAGCTACAACAATGGAGTATTCGGTCTTGATGTCGAACTCAAAAACGATGTGGAGAAACTTCGCTCCGGTAGCTATGCCGTTCAATATCAGATTTTTGATGCCGATGGCAAAGAAATAGCTAAGGATAGTCAAGAAGCTAAAATCAATGGTAAAAGTGAACTCAAACTTACCTTTTCAAAGCAAATTAGCAATCCTCTGAAATGGACTGCCGAAACACCAAATCTTTACTCATTGGTTATCAGTCTGAAAAATAAAGACGGCAAAACCGAAGAAGTCGTAGGTTCAAAGATTGGTTTCCGCAAGGTTGAAATCAAGGATGCAATATTCTACATAAACGGTGTGCCTGTTACTATTAAGGGTGTAAACCGCCATGAACACGACGAGTATAAAGGACATGTGATTAGCGAAGAGGCTATAATGAAGGAAATTGAGATAATGAAGCAGCACAATATCAACGCAGTGCGTTTGAGCCATTATCCGCAAAGCGAGCGTTTCTACCAACTGTGCGACGAGTATGGTTTGTATATTACCGACGAAGCGAATATCGAGTCGCACGGGATGTACTATGGCGACCACTCGCTTGCTAAAAAGCCCGAATGGACGGCTGCACACCTTGACCGTAACATGCGGATGGTGGAAAGAGATAAAAATCATCCGAGTGTGATAGTTTGGTCGATGGGTAACGAAGCCGGCGATGGCATCGTGTTTACTGAGGTTTATAAAGCTATCAAAGAGCGCGACCCATCTCGCCCTGTCCACTACGAGCGTGCTGTGATGGGCGATAATACCGATATTTTCTGTCCTCAATATCCGGGTGTAAATTCTTTGAGACGTTATAAGGAGAAAAAGCAAACTAAACCCTTCATCTCTAGTGAGTACTCGCATGCTATGGGTAACAGCAACGGTAACCTTGCCGACTTGTGGGATGTTTTCAACGAAGACCGCCACGACCAACTGCAAGGCGGATATATTTGGGACTGGATTGACCAAGCTATTGTAAAGAAAGATACTGATGGTTCTACATTTTGGGCGTACGGCGGCGACTATGGAAAGGATATGCCTAGCGACAATAACTTTGTGTGCAACGGTATTATCTCTGCCGACTACACTCCTCATCCTGCAATGGAAGAAGTGAAATATGCCTATCAAAATATCTTGTTTAAAAAAGTGTCGGGTGGATATGAAATATCTAATTATCACGACTTTGCAGATATGTCCGATTATGAAATAGTTTGGAAAGTGTCGAAAGATGGTAAGAATATCAAGTCTGGAAGACTTATGAATCTCAACCTTAAACCTTTTGAAAGTAAGGTGATTAACCTTGATGGAGAATTGAAATTTGACGAGCCGGGTGAGTATTTTATCGATTTCTCTGTTCGCATGAGACAGGACAAACCATTCTTGACCGAAGGTTTTGAGGTGGCTCATGAGCAGTTTGCACTAGGTGCTCCTAAGAAAGTTACTAAGAGCAATGACGGCGAGGGCTATCCTGCTCCTAAGTTTACTGA
>JBKEAJ010000107.1:0-2592 GCA_047972135.1 Bacteroidales bacterium
TAATAAGCATCAGGGTCAAGAGCCCTGGAAGAATTCAATGAGTAAGAATAAGGATTTATATCGAAATCGCGCTTCACCTCTCCTGTAACAACGTCGGTAGTCTGAGAAAGTGTACCGGGAGCTTTTTGCTTACGATACGAAGCATTGGTATAGGTGTTCAAAGTCAAGTTCTTCCGAATGTTGAAATTTGAATTAAAATTGGCAGTATAGCGGTTTACGTTGCTTGCCAGTGTCCACCCCGGATCTATCAATGCGCTTATAGAGGCGTAATAACTAGACCTCTCTGTTCCCGAAGACATGCTTATGGAGTGGCTTTGCATAATGTTAGAATTAAACAACTCGCCAAACCAATCAGTGTTGCGATACTCAGCATTGCGTAGATATTGCGCTCTAGCAGCTGCTGTGTTAGGCAACAAAAAGTTGCCCGATGCATCAATATCTCCAAGCATCTGATACATAAGACCATAAACACCACTTTCAGAAGCATTTGCTAAGTCGGCATAGTTTAACCAGCCTGCTTCGCGCATCTCTTCGTTGACCGACATCTGCTCCTGAGAGTTCATAATGTTGAAATCATTGTAAGAGGGTTTCATTCGGTAGGTAAATTCGCCGGTATAGTTAATAGTGCTGACACCAGCCCTACCTTTTTTGGTAGTGATTACAATAACACCTGCCATTGCCCGTGCTCCATAAATAGATGTTGCAGAACCATCTTTTAAAATCTCAAAACTCTCAATATCGTCGGGATTTAAACCTGCAATAGCCGAACTGATAAGCGTTGTAGCATCTCCCGATGATAAAGCATCGGCACTCATTTCTACAACATCTTCCAAAATGACTCCGTCAACAACCCAAAGTGGTTTGGAGCTTCCATATATAGAAGTTGCTCCACGAACTCTAATCTTCGGCGCAGTTCCAAATGTGCCCGATACATTCTGTACTGATACACCGGCAGCACGCCCCTCTAATCCACGACTTAAATCCGGAATACCATCGAGTTTTATGGCTTCTGCATTTAAGTTCTGGCTGGCTCCGGTAAATAAACGCTTGTCTGTTGTTAGCATCCCTGTTACAACCACTTCGTCAAGACTCTCGGATTCGGTACGCATCCCCACATTAAAAGTACTTTGTTCTCCTATTTTTACTTCCTGTGTTTTCATCCCTAAGAAACTAAAGACAAGGACTTTGCCTTTAGCATCTTTGACGGAGAATTCGAAATCCCCATCTGAGTCTGTTGTTACTCCATTGCCCGTGCCTTTTTCTTTTACGATGACTCCGAGTAAAGGTTCTCCTGTCTCCTTGTCTGTAACCTTACCGCTTACAGTTCTAGTCTGTGCCCATCCATATTGGGCAAAAGTTAGTAATAGTGCTAACCCAAGTAAAAATTGCTTCATATAGTCTATTTTAAGTTACACTTCGAGAGCAAGTATAAATAAATATTTACCTAATTGCAACTTTCTTATTAAAAAAAAGACGATTTTATCCTTTAAAAACATCTGAAAAATGTTCGGTATTAATTCTATACAAAGTGAGAAATGGTAAAATTTGAAGGGCTAGGTACATATTCTAGCACTAGATGTTTAGTAGTGTTAATTTGTGAGAATGAATGCTGAAAAATAGACTTTTGTAGCGTTAAAGTCGAAAAACAGGCTTGATTCACCTTGTTTTGTAAGATAATATACAGATTTTTAGTGTGTTAGTCGACATGTATGATAGGGGACTCTTTTGTCCTTGTTTAAAATCCCTCTGCTAAATAGTGTCTGTCCATAATGTCTGGAGTCTGAGCTATAAAGTTCAAGATCAAGACTTGCGAAACTTTGTGAATTGGGAGTTTACTTATGTAAATGACTAATTCACAAAGCGAGCATAACGCAGATATTGGACTTTATAGACGGACTCTAAATGAATGAACGTCATTGCGAGAAGCAAGCGACGAAGCAATCTTATGCTACAAAGAACAGATTGCCACGCTATCGCTTGCAATGACGACGAAAGGGACGCAGTTTCTATTGAGCTCAATTCTCTATGGAGAGTAAGTAACTTGTAGATAATTAGCTATTTAGAGAGTGCCTATCTATATTGATCTTTTTTTTTGGAGAAGAGTTGGATTGTTGCTATATTCGTGGCAGAAATGATAAATGGATATTAGTTGATTAATGAAATGCCAAATACACGAACATCATTGCGAGGAGCTGGCGACGAAGTAATCTCCTACAACAAAGAACAGATTGCCACGCTAACGCTTGCAATGAAAGATGATTAAAAACAGCAAAAGCCTAAAGCCTATAGCTTACAGCTTATTGCAAAAATATAAACACATGAAAGCATTAATATCTTTAGCAGTGCTGTGCTTACTCGGAAATCTAAATCTGAAAGCACAAGAAGTAAACATTATCCCTGCACCGCAGGAAGTGAAAATGGGAGAGGGAACTTTTACCATTAACAATCAGACTAAAATTGCATATACGACAGAAAGCAAATCTACTGCTGAGGTTTTACAAAGCAACCTTAACGCAATCTGGGGCTATCAAGTCGGACTAGCAGAGTCGGCAGATGGCAACATCAAATTTGAACTTAATAAAAATCTCGGGA
>JBKEAJ010000108.1:0-2331 GCA_047972135.1 Bacteroidales bacterium
ATTTCAACAAGTATTCTCGCTCCTGCTATAGCTTGATCCTTGGCTATCTGAGAGGCTATGTCGAATGAACTAAGCTCTCTTTTCAGTCTAACAATCTCGGTTGTTGTTACCAGATAAACAATATTAGACTCGTAAATTGCCAGTACTTCTTCTCCCGTTGAAAGAGCTTTCTGAATACCTGCCAATTCTGAGTCTGTCTTGATATAAACAATGTCCATCAGGTTGTCGGTCGTGCCTTCTTCCAGCACGCCGCCGTAACGCTTCACAAAGGTGTGGTGCAGTTTGAACTTGCCGTGTCCAAGCTCGTGGGCAATAACATTGTTGAGCTTTCCTTGCAGATATCGGCTAACTATTTCAAAGACCGTTCTTTCGGCTATACGCCGCAATTTTGGCTATAAGCCTTTCTGTGTTCAAAGATAGTTCACTGTGAAGTATTTACCAAAAAAGATATTCTAACATGCTTGCAAATGAGCGACTTAAGCTTTTGGACAAGCCGCTCATTTGCAAGCATAATACTTTCTATTTATCCTCATTCAACATGTTTGAACCATTACCCTGAAGCATTACTCCTATTACCTGATTTTTTAATTCTTGTATTTTGTATATACCTTCACATAAAATTTATGCACTGTAAAATGATAAAATTATTTGTTTTTGGAAATGGTAATATAACATTTAATGATTTTCAATCATATTATGTACACAATCTTAATCCAATAATTATAAAAGAAAATGTTCATTTCCTTTTATGTGATTTCAAGGGCACTGATACGTTAATGATGGAGTATTTAAAATGTTTGACCTCTAATGTGACAATATATCACATTGGCAGTAAGCCCAGATATATACCTGACTTATTTAAAACAAAAGTAAATGATTGGTTATTTATGGGAGGGTTTAACTCAGATAAGGAGAGAGACAGTGCCGCAATAAATAACTGCACACACTATCTCGCTTTTGACTTCAATTCTGATAAGAATCGAAAAAGTGGTACACTTAAGAATATTGAAACCTGCCATCTTTTTAATAAAATTTTCTTGCCATCAGATTAATTGTTGGGGTTTTGCATATTATATTCTATTACCCAGCTAAAATCACCATCAATACAAGGTTTCAAGTACACCTGAAGAAGAATACAGATATTATTAATCCCTTGTTTTACTTTATTTACTGATGGTTCAATATCTAAAAATTTCACAGCTCCATCTAATAATACCATATCCGCTTTGCTTAATTTACACTTACCTTTAATTACTCCCACTGCGTCAAGTACACTTAAGCTATACTGAGTTGAACCCCTTCCCGTATCTTTATTCAAAAAATAAGCATTCATGTCACTATCGAACCCTTCAATCATTAAAATAGTGCACTTCGGAAATTTTATTAATACAGAATTAGAATAGGATGTCTCTAATTGATAGTTTTCTGACCAACTATAATGCTTCATCACCTCTGTCAGAACCTGTTTTGTAAAATAACTCTTATGATTGTGCATAATATCAATATTTTTTTTACTGTTCCATCATCTAATATGGCATACCCACTTGATTGAAGGTAATCTATTTCTCGACCAAATATAGACTTTATCTTATTACCATTTGTATCTAATATAAATTCGCCAAACTGATCAGTAACATATATTACTTTCTGATTATTTGGACTGGAAACCAATCTAATGTTATCTCCTCTTGCAATCGCATTATCTAACCACGGTTTATTAACTGTTTCCCAAAATTCATCAGTTACTTTTTTCCAATACTCTAACTCATCCCCTGCATCCAGAAGACTTTTATATTTATTCTTTATTACTCCCCATTGAGGAGACCTCAGAATATTTATCCCACCCTCATTTGCTACATTTGACAATGTAATGCCATTTAGAGTATTATCCGCACTCCTACCTCTTGATGCAACAACTTCGACATCACTCAGCGTGCCTGTAACTGTTGTAGTTTTGTTTGAGGAAAGATTTATTTTATTCCCTCCATACAACGTAATATTATCAATTATTTCCAAAGATTCACCTTTTGTGAACCTACCTATTAATTTGCCATTTACGGAAAGTTATACTAAGCCTGCCCCTCCATCTACAAACTCCACATACTTTTCTACATTTTTGAAGTCCTTGAACTCATCAATGTATTTACTTGCAACTTTTATCTTATTTGCTTCGTAAAATGCTTTGGTGAAACGAACACTCTTTACAGCTGCCGTGCCATATTTGAAGGCTTGTCCCACTAGATAAAACTCATCATAAGGAGTGAGAATCGAAACTAAAAGAAAGGTGTTATTCAATATTTCTTCAGCATACCTCTGCTCTGAGGCTTTTAG
>JBKEAJ010000109.1:0-22927 GCA_047972135.1 Bacteroidales bacterium
ATTGCAAAGGTAGGGATTTTTTGTTGAATCGTGGATTTGTTTAGGGTTTAGAGTTTAAAGTTTAATTGTTTAGGACTTAGAGCTTAATAGAAAAAATGTAGGCTGAAAATGTAGCGTGGCAATCTGTTCTTCGTTGCAGGAGATTGCTTCGTCGCAAGCTCCTCGCAATGACGTTCTTGTATTTCTAAATAAAGGCAGCTCGCTTATAGCATAAAGCCTACAGCATATAGCATTTTTAAACTTCAAGCAATTAAACTCTAAACAATTAAACAGTTCAACAATTCAACAGTTCAACGGTTCAACGATTAAACAGTTAAACATTGCATTTTCACTATTAACCATTTCTTCTTATTCTAATATTTAATACTGCAAATATAATAGACATTAGCGGACTTAGGAGATTGAAAAAACAATAGGGAAGATAAGCTAATGTTGCTACTCCCAAAACCTTTGCCTGCGTAGCTCCACAACTATTCCAAGGAACCAACACTGATGTTATAGTGCCAGAATCCTCCAAGGACCGACTCAAGACCTCCGGAGCTAAACCCCGTTTCTTAAACGCTCCCTGATACAACCTGCCTGGAACAACTATTGCCAAATATTGGTCGGACACAACAATATTGAAAAATATGCAGGTAACAACCGTAGACGTAACCAAGCCCCCTGCCGTTGTAACTCTCCTGACCAAAGGCGACACCAAAGTCTGCAACAAACCTCCTCCCTCCATAACTCCGCCGAAAAACATTGCCGACAGTATCAACCACACCGTGTTCAGCATCCCCTGCATCCCTGAGGTGGAAAGCAATTCCGATATGGCAGTATCTGTAGTGCTAATCTGGAAGCCCTCGAACATCGCCGTAAAGCACCCCTTGTAGGAAGATGCCAACAAACTATGCCCCTCACCTGCAAGCTGTTCCACCAAATGTGGCTGAAAAATTATCGCACAAATACAAGCTACTAGAGAACCTATCATTAATGCCGGCAGCGCAGGAACCTTCAATGATATTATAACAAACAAGGATACAGGCACTAACAACAACCAAGGTGTAACATTTACACTCTCGGAAATAACTGTTCTGAAATGCTCTATCTCCGTCATACTAACGCCCGAACCTTGTCCAATACCAATAAAGGTAAATATTAATAGCGTTATCAATATAGATGGTACAGTAGTAAACAACATGTAACGAATATGCTTGAACAAATCTGTCCCTGCCATCGACGATGCCAAGTTGGTAGTGTCGCTCAATGGTGAAATCTTATCCCCAAAATAGGCTCCGCTGATAACAGCCCCTGCCACAATTGCCTTATCAAACTGAAATGCATCACCCACACCAAGAAGCGCAACGCCTATCGTGGCAATAGTAGACCAAGAGCTTCCCGTTATTACCGACACTATTGCACATATTATCACTGTTGACGGCAAGAAAAAAGTAGGATTAAGTAAATTCAGTCCGTAATATATCAGCGTCGGTACTGTTCCACTTATCAGCCACGAACCTACCAACGAACCGATAAAAAGTAGTATAAGTACCGAAGGCATCGCTTTGCCAATGGAATATAGCACACGCTCGAACACAACATCCCAATTACCTCCAGACCACCATATAATCAATGCTCCCATAAAACCGGCAAGCAACAATGCCAGCTGATTGGGTCCCGACAAGGAGTCTTCAAAGATTACAACATTTACAGACAGCAGTATGCTCAGAAAGATGATAGGCAGCAGTGCCTTGAAGTAGTTTAGTTTCTTTCTCATCCTACTACCCTAATCGTCGAAATCGCTGCTTAAAACCCTAAACTCAATACGCCTGTTCAACATCCTCGCCACCTCCTGCTGATCTTGCGACAAGCCATCGATGAAACTCTCCGAGAGTATCTGCCCTTCTCTTAAGAATGGATATTCTTTCGCTATTGCTTTATTGACAGTTTTTGGCCATGTCTCGCCATAACCCTTAGCAAGCATCCTCTTTGGGTTGATGTTCCCTTCTGATATCAAGTAGTTTACAACCGACTGTGCCCGCTTTTGCGAAAGCTCCGAGTTGGAAGACGAGCTGCCGACATGGTCGGTATGTGCCATCAGCTCTATTGTTATGCTTGGGTTGGTCTTCAACAAATCTGCCAAACTGTCCAATGCTCCCTTAGACTCTGGAAGCAAATCCCACTTGCCAAAAGCAAAGTATATATTGTCAAGTTTTATAGGATCGCGAGTCGGCGTAAGCGACAAATCAATGTGAAACAACTTACTGTCGTCCACTCCCACTGTCGAAAATGTATCCTTAGCATTAAGATAGCCGTCTTTGTATGCCACAACCACATATCTAACCTCCGGCTTCAACAAAGTGTTGAACTCCCCCTTGACGGCACTGATTTTGAGATTCGTACCATCAGTACCAATAAGCCGAACGGTTGCTCCGTCCATCTGTGCAGATGTCCCCTCGTCGAAAACACGCCCAAACAACTCCTGCTTAATGGGTGGTATCATAAAACTATATATGTCGTCGTTCCTAGAACCTTCCCTATTGGACGTAAACATCCCTTGATCTAATTTTTCATCAAAGAACACTATCCCAATATCATCACCGTTGGAGTTGAATGGAACTCCCATATTTTTAATCTCCTCTACGCCATTCTTATCCTTATCTACCCTGAAAATATCCAAGCCCCCAAGACCCGGCTGTCCGTCAGAACAAAAATACAAAGTCCCATTTGCATCAACATAGGGAAACAACTCGTTGCCAGCAGTGTTCACCCCTGCTCCAACATTGATAGGCATACTCCACTCGCCTTTCTCTCCCGACTTCTTCGACACCCATATATCATTGCCTCCATAACCTCCTTTCCTGTCGGACACAAAGTACAAAGTAGCTCCGTCAGGACTGATAGCAGGATGTGCTGCTATCAGAGAATCTTTGCCCAACTTAACTATCTGAGGCTCCGAGTAGTTACCACGTGTCTGATTGCTTTCGTATATCGCCGATGAAATATTCGACTGCTTATCATACTGACATCGAGTGAAATAAATAACAGTACCATCTTTGCCAACCGAAATCCCGCCCTCGTCGTCCTCAGTGTCGATAACTCCGTTAGCCTCCAAAAGACGCGGCTTCTCCCAACCCTGCTCTTCACGGCTGAAACGTGAGTAGAAAATGTCGTAGTGCAATTCGCCTGTAACATCACTCTTGCCCTTACCGGTCGTACCACGCCTGTTCGAAGCAAAGATGATCTCCCCTGCTTTGCCACCCATATATTGCGCACCAAAATCATTAGCATAGGAATTTACCTCTTTCAAATTCTCGACAATGTAGGGATTTTCTTGACTCAGCCATTTCTCAAAATCATTGCACGACTCTAAGCCACTCAGTGCCAGCTTATTGCCTCCCTCCTGCTCTAGTATGGTCTCGTATAAATTCTTGGCAGTCTCGTAATCTCCATCGATTCTCAGCATATCAGCATAGTACAACAATGCTTCGGTGCCTCCAAAATTGCGGTTTATTGTATTCTTATACCACGCCCGCGAATTGTTGTACTTACCATAATGACGGTAGCAATCTGCCAGTTTCAAATAGGCTTCACTACGAACATCCGAGCTTTTCTTTTTTCCTGCCTTGCGATATTTATGCGTAGCCTTTTCGTACATACCCCTTTTATACGCCTTATCACCAAGGTGCATATAATACTTCGCCGAACACCCGAAGAGTGCAAACATTGAGACTATATATATAAGTAGGACTTTAATCTTCATGTGTTTATAATTTTAGATATCAGCCATGACCAATGATGCCTACAAATTTACGCTATTTTTAAATACTACACAATTAAGCTGACTGACCTCAACATAATGAGGTGTCAAACACTGCTTTAGTGCAAAAAAAGGTCATCCAACTTTTATTGAATGACCTTTGAAAAAGTCCGATATATAATATTAATCTAAAATCTAAATCCGAATGTCAACATAACAAGATTATCCATTATCGTATGTTTCAACAAGGGGTCGGTATCCAGAGTCGATGAGTAATACGGCAAGGAGTAATACTCCGTCCACCCTGTCCTGTATGCCATATCCAAGTAAGTATATTCCCATCTGTAACCAAAACCGATATTTAATGTTTGATAAAAAGCATCGGAATTGGTATTCGCTGATTTATATGCCGACGAATAATACTCATAGCCTCCCCTCAAGGTAAAAGCAGGAGTTACATTATACTCCCCTCCAACTCTGAAATTATGCCCTCCTTGAAGTACATTATCAATCATCTGATTAGCATCTCCAAAATCTTTTTGATTGCTGAATTTTCCATTATTATAGCTGACATACTCATACTCTGCATTTATAGATGCAGACTTGCCTATAATATAACTTCCACTCACCAATACTCGCAAGGGTGTTCTTAAATCATATTCGTATAAATTGCGCTTCAATGGGTTTGTATAATAAATATTTTCTTGTTTCCCTGTTGCTACATTTGTTTCATACGAAGATATGTCTGTCCAATAATCATCGCTAAGTGCATACAAGGTAGGAGTGTGGAAAGCTACTCCAAGCCTCAGCGCATTGCTAATTCTATAAACAAGCCCAAGCTTCAGATTATATCCCATCCCTGAAGTGAAAATCTCTGAGTATTGATTGTACATATCAAGATAGAACTCATCTCCATTGGTAAATATCGCCGTAGCCGTAGAACCCGTCTTTTCCTCGTGATTGACAATCCTTGAGTATTTCAAATCCTGTATACCAATAGTCGCTCCCAGATACAACTTATTATTGAAGTTTAATGCCCCAGATATAAACCACTCGTTTATACGCCCTCGTTGCTCCACAGTGCGGTATACCGACTGATCCTTATAGCCACCTCCCGCAATCCTGTTAGAGTAGCCCGAAGCATCATCACCTTGAATAAGGTCTAAGCCTAAAGCTGCATCCGCATCTATTCTATCCGCAAGATTGGGAACAGGCAAATTTGCAAGACCTTCAAATGACGTGTGATTATAGAAATATGTATAATGGTCTAACAAAGACGACGTCCCATTGGCAGCAGACATAGACATGGACATATTACTATTGAAGTCGGCTATCTTATTCATCCCAAACCCGATAGTACTGCCCACAAGCGAACCTCCATTCCGACTCGAAAACGGAACTATATACGCAAACTGATTTATATGAGCCCGAATAAGGTCATCCGAACCGTCATATTCACCCGAAGTCTTGGCATTATCAAACGATAATCCCGTAGTGAAATTAAATTCACTCCTTCTATAAAGCCCTAATCCTGCAGGATTGGTCGTGGCATTGGACGCATCTCCACCCAAAGCCCCAATAGAATTACCCATAGACGTTGCCCGTGCAGTAGTCTGATACCTGTTTGTCGATACCCCCAGATAATCATTTATATTTTGTGCGCCTAAAGCAAAAGGCACAAACACAAGCAACAACAAAATTGTATTTTTCATAATATTCTTTTTTCGTTTATAAAGCCCTCTCAAAAAACTCTATATTATAATAAATCACTTTATCGACGTCCGCCTCCGCCTCTTGAACTTCCACCCGAACTCCTGCTTCCGCCAACACTTCCGCCCGAAGAACGACTACCGCCAAATGAGCCCGACGACCTGCTATAACTACCGCTAGAGCGAGAGGTCGACGATGGACGGCTGTAAGAGGAGTTACTACGACTACCGGAGCTAGACCTACTATATGAGGAATTGCTCCTACTCGAACTTGGGCGACTGTATGAACTACTGCGAGAGTTGGAACTCCTTGAATAGGTACTCCTAGACGAACTTGAACCCGAACGACTAGTTGCTGAGCTACCTCGCGATATTGTGCTTGGTCGTGTCGCTGATGACGAGCGTGTCGTACCTACTCGCGAACCTGAGCTTATAGACCTTGTCGTTGCCGACGAATTTCTTATTGTTGTGGTGGGACGAGAACTAATTGTCCCTCTTGATGTCGAAACCCTCGAACCACTGCTGTTGCGAGTGTCCATCCTTGTAGTCGCTACCCTAGAACCACTGCTTGAACCTGAACGACTTGTTGCTACTCTTCCAGTACTCGAACCTGACCTGCTTGTTGCTACTCTTCCAGTACTCGAACCTGACCTGCTTGTTGCTACTCTACCTGTACTCGAACCCGAACGACTTGTTGCCGACCGTGATGTCGCAGTGCGACTTCCTGAACCATTCGAATAACGACTGTTTGTGGAATTACGGTTTGAATGACGTGGTCCGTAGGTGTAGTTATTGGAGTAGTAGCCATGACCACCTCCCCAATATCCATGTCCCCAACCAGGTCCGTAGTATCCACCACCCCAGCCCCAGCCAGCTCCATAATATCCGCCCCAACCCCAATATGGGTAAGACCAGCCAATGCCCCAGCCGCCACCATAGTAGCCACCCCAACTCCAGAATGGATCATACCACGACGAATAGCCCCAATAAGGGTAGCCCCAACCAAAACCTACTGAAAAATTCCATGAGGGAGTATTATCAACCACTACAACTTGGTCAGGCTCATAGACGTACACGTCGTGGAAATTCCTCAATCGTGCTGTATACGATAACTCTTCGTCATCAACATAATAGTTGTTGATAGTATAGTCGCTCTCTCCATCGTAATATAAAGTGGTATCGGTCTTGTTGTTACCAAGAGTTTTCAAATTCTGAAGCTGAACATCTACATATTCATCACTAGTCTTGCCATCGGCTATAAAGTTCTGCATGGTCTTAGTACCATCTTCATTATCAGTGATGTGAGAAATGACTACTTGTTCATTCTCTTTGGAAGCACTTTTTCGCTGACTCGTTGCCGCAACAGACTCTCCCGGCACATAATAAGAATCATCGTAACTCCCTGCTTGCTGACTTGTAACACAACTTGTCATCAATGCCAACAATCCTGCTGTTGTTATTATTCTCGTTTTCATGTGTTTATATTTTTGTTTTTTAATTGCCACATCTATTTCGCCTACATGACCATCTCTCTGTGTAAGATGTTTTCTCTTGACTCGTTTCATATCTCTAAGTTTTATTATTTAACAAAAACTTTTCAATCCTTCAAAATTGCACAAACTGCACATTTTATGTAAAGGTAAGAACATTCTTATTACTAAACAAGTTTTTTACCATTTTTATTTTAACATGATAGTAACATCCTTACCTCTAAGACTAGATTTTTACGGAAAGGTTGCGTTAATAAATAGTTTATATATCATAGACCAAATCTATGCACATGATATATCAGACTAAAAACTTCCTAAGCATTAAGACCATAGTCATAAACAAGAAACCACCATAATTGTTTATATTTGCGTTTTAATTTACTATCTAAAAAGATTAAGACAATGAGCAAAGGGCTGACACCTAAAGAAGAAAATTACTCGCAGTGGTACTTAGATATAGTGGCAAAGGCTGAACTAGCCGAAAACTCTGCCGTGAGAGGCTGCATGGTAATCAAACCCTACGGATACGCAATATGGGAGAAAATGCAGGCAATACTCGACAGAATGTTTAAGGAAACAGGACACGAAAACGCCTACTTCCCGTTGTTTATCCCAAAGTCCTTTTTTAGCAAGGAAGCTCAGCATGTTGACGGATTTGCAAAGGAATGTGCCATTGTTACCCACTATCGACTGATGAACGACCCCGACGGAAACGGCGTAGTGGTTGACCCCGATGCTAAACTCGAAGAAGAATATATCGTTAGACCAACTTCCGAGACCATTATATGGAATACTTATAAAAATTGGATACAGTCTTATCGCGATTTGCCGATACTCTGCAACCAATGGGCAAACGTGGTGAGATGGGAAATGCGTACACGCCTGTTCCTCCGCACTGCCGAGTTCCTTTGGCAGGAAGGACATACGGCTCACGCCACCGAAACAGAAGCCGTCGAGGAAACAGAGAAAATGCTAAACGTATATGCCGAGTTTGCCGAGAAATATATGGGCATGCCCGTCGTAAAAGGAATAAAAACTGAATCCGAGAGATTTGCAGGCGCAGTGGAAACACTTTGCATTGAGGCACTTATGCAAGACGGCAAAGCCCTGCAAGCTGGGACATCCCACTTCTTAGGACAAAACTTCGCCAAAGCCTTTGATGTGAAATTTGCAAATAAAGAGGGCAAGGAAGACCACGTATGGGCAACATCGTGGGGCGTGTCTACACGCCTGATGGGTGCGCTAATTATGGCTCACTCCGACAACAATGGTCTAGTGCTGCCTCCCGCACTAGCACCTATACAAGTCGTTGTCGTTCCTATATATAAAGGCGACGAACAGCTGGACGAGATAATCGAGGCAATGAAACCAATAGCCGACGCTCTGAAAGAGAGGGGTATCAGTGTTAAGATTGACCATAACGACACTAAAAAACCAGGCTGGAAGTTTGCCGAATACGAAATGAAAGGCGTCCCTATCAGACTTGCCGTCGGCAAAAGAGATTTAGAGAACGGAACCGTAGAACTGGCAAGACGAGACACCCTAGAGAAATTCTCAGTGAAACAATCAGAGATTGTCGAGCTTATTCCAAGATTATTGGACGAAATACAAGATAATATCTTCAACAAAGCACATAAATTTAGAGCCGAAAATACCACCGAAGTAAATAGCTACGACGAATTTAAAAAGGTGCTGAAAGCTAAAGGCGGCTTTATTTCTGCACACTGGGACGGCTCTGCCGAAAGCGAAGAGAAAATTAAAAATGAAACGAAAGCTACAATCAGATGCATACCTTTGGACGCTAAAACTGAGGATGGCAAGTGCATTATCAGCGGGAGACCGTCGAAGAAACGAGTGCTCTTTGCCGTGAGTTATTAGTTGTTAGTTGTTAGTTATTAGTTGTTAAAAGATAAATACCATGAACACAGATAATAAGGTAGTCGATTTATTTCTTGAACTTGTAGGGCACAACACACAGTCGGACTACGACAATGCAGATACACCCTCAAGCCCCAATCAAAAAGTACTGGCAGACATAGTGGCTAAGAAACTGTCGGACATAGGATTGCAAAACGTAGAACTTACCAATCAGGCGTATGTATATGCTACGCTGCCGTCGAATGTCGACAAGCAAACGCCAACAATTGGTTTTATTGCCCACCTAGACACTAGCCCCGATTTCTCGGGAGAGAATCCTAAACCTCAGGTTATCAGTAATTATGACGGCTCGGACATTATCCTGAATAAGGAGGGAAATATTATATTGTCGCCCACCAATTTTCCCGAAATGCTTGATTATAAGGGACAAGATATTATTTGTACAGACGGCACTACCCTACTGGGAGCTGACGATAAAGCTGGTGTAGCCGAAATAATTACGGCAATGGAATATCTGATAAAACATCCCGAAATAAAACACGGCGAAATAAAAGTGGGCTTCACCCCCGACGAGGAAATAGGACGTGGTGCAGACCATTTCGACGTTCAGCACTTTGCCGCAGATTTTGCATTTACCATCGACGGCGGGCAAATCGGCGAGTTGGAATATGAAAACTTCAATGCTGCCGGTGCTAAAATCGAAATCGACGGACGAATTATCCACCCCGGATATGCCAAAGACAAAATGATTAATTCCATCATTATCGGCAACAAACTCCTGTCGATGCTTCCTGCCCACAGCAGACCCGAACACACCACAGGCGACGAGGGCTTCTTCCATGTCATGGAGTTTAAGGGCGAGGTGGAGAAGACTACAATACAACTAATTGTTAGAGACCACAATGCAGACAAATTCGACAAACAAAAGGACTTACTGAAAAGCATTGTCAATACAATCAACAGCGAATATCCAAACTCTACCAAACTCACTATCACTGAGCAGTATAGAAATATGAGAGAGAAATTTGAAGGCAAAGAGTATATCATAGATATAGCCCGGGAGGCAATGCTCAAATCCGAAGTAACACCAATCATAAAGGCTATACGTGGAGGAACAGACGGTGCTAGACTGTCGTACATGGGACTACCCTGCCCCAATATATTTGCAGGTGGTCATAATTTCCATGGTAAGTTTGAATACCTGCCTATTCAATCAATGAAAAAAGCAGTAGAAGTGATTGTAAATATTGCAGAGATTGCCACAAATAAATAGAGCACAAACAAGTATGCTAGAGCGTTTAAAGAAATATATAGAAACGAATAAGCTCCTCGACAAGGGCGACAAAATACTACTGGCTGTCAGTGGTGGCGCCGACTCTATGGCCATGCTCCACCTATTCTCATGCTTGGAATACGACTTTGCCGTAGCCCACTGCAATTTTCAACTGCGAGGCTTAGAGTCCGATAGAGACCAACGTCTTGTCATGGAAGTAGCCGAAAGAAAGGGAATTGAGATTTTTACAAAACAGTTCGACACCCAAGTATATGCTCAGAACAAAGGCATATCTATAGAAATGGCAGCACGGGAGCTGCGCTATGGCTGGTTTGAAGCAGTCTGCAAAGTGAAAGGCTTTAATAAAATCGCCACCGCCCACCATCGTGAAGACCGCATAGAAACAGTACTGATAAACATGATGCGGGGCACAGGTCTGAAAGGGCTTATCGCTTTGTCATGCAGAAACGGCAACATTATACGCCCCATCCTTTTTGCCAATAAACCGGAGATAATAGAGTATATCAGAGACAAGGAAATTCCATTCATCGTCGATAGCAGCAACCTCGATACTAAAATCATAAGAAACCATATACGCAAAAACATAATCCCCTTATTTTCAGAAATAAACACAGCCTACGAACAGAACTTTATCAATACAATAGAGGTACTCGAAGAAAGCTACAAAATATTCCAATCGCAGGTGCAACACATTGAAGACAGCTGTGTTCTGCTCAAAAAAGACGGTACTGAGATTTCGATTGAGCCATTGATTGAAGCAGGAAACACCAAAACATACCTTTTTGAACTCCTCAGCCCATACGGCGTGAACCCTTCAATGGCAGGAGATATTGCAAATGCACTGACTGGAGAACCCGGAAAAATATTTATTACTCCGACACACAAAATACTAAAAGACCGCAATCACCTGATTATTCAGAAGATACAAGACTCCAAAGAGGAGATAATATATATAGGCAAGGATGATACAGAGATTAACACTCCCATAGTGCTGAGTCTTGAAGTAATAAACGTGGATAATGACTACCGCATCAGCAGAGACGAATGTACTGCCGACATCGACTACGACAAACTGCAATTCCCTCTATTGCTGCGCCACCCCAACACAGGCGACTATTTCCACCCGTTGGGACTGAAAGGCAACAAGAAACTTAGCGATTTTATGACCGACATAAAACTCAGCCGCTTTAAAAAAGAAAAAGTATGGCTGCTCTGCAATGGCGAACAAATAGTGTGGGTACTCGGTTTGCGCCTCGACAACAGATATAGGATAACATCCCAAACAAAAAAGATATTGAGAATAAAATACACAACACCGTAATTAAAGATTTCAAAAAGATGGCCCATAAAAGATTTTACCGCAACTCAACAGAGAAGAAAATTGCCGGTGTCTGCTCAGGCATTGCCGAATACTTTGACATAGACCCCACCATCGTGAGAATAATATTTGCTATTCTGATTCTAGGATACGGCACAGGACTACTCGCCTACCTGATTGTTTGGATTATTGCCCCCGAAAGATAAACAGAAGAAATGCGAATGCAAGGTTGAATCGCTTAAAACTCAATGAATTATACCAATAAATGTATATCCTCCTGCTTTAGCTGGAGGAATAATGTAAACACCCGCCCTCTTAGAATGGCTTTAGCCTAAATTATTAGAGGCAATGCTGTGATGTTACGATGACAACAGTCAATACACGAACGTCATTGCGAGGAACCAGCGACGACGCAATCTCTGGCAACGAAGAACAGATTGCCACGCTACGCTCGCAATGACGAAAAAAATAAATTTAGTGTAGGTGCAGAACATTTTCTGTCCCTTACAAACGGCTGAAAGCCTGAATCAGTTCAGCCCATGGCAACGCCATGGGGAAAGATACGCCACCAACCCCATTCCGTCATGGATTGCAGGATGATAATAGATGAAGAATAAAATATTTATAATGAAAAATAGAAACCACCTCGCCTTCAAAAGGAGGGAATTTAAAAAATCATATAATTCTAACAGACAGCTTATTATACATAAACATATAGAAATTTAATAATGTAGAAAAGTACATATAAATAAATTTGTATAGTTTTACGCTCTGAATATTAATTAAATTCCAAATAGTATGAAAAAGATAGTCTTACTTACCGCTTCGCTTATCGCACTGTTCAGCATTGGCGTAGAAGCTCAATCGCTACAAAGTATTCTCGAAAGTCTTACAGGCTCAAGCTCGTCGGAAGAAACCACAACAAATTCAAGCAGTTCAAGTAGCACGACGACACCAACAAGCACCGGCACTAGTAGCTCTAGCAGTTCTAGCTCAATACTTTCGTCTCTCACTCAAAGTCAGGCAAGCGACGGAATAAGAGAAGCACTGATACAAGGAGTAGTGGAAGGTGTCGGTCTGGTCTCTAAGAAAAACGGCTATTATGGCGATGCACTTATAAAAATAGGGTTTCCCGAAGAACTGCAAAAAGTAGAGTCTACACTTCGTGCTGTCGGCATGGATAAGGTGGTAGACAAAGGCGTTCAAGTATTAAATCGTGCTGCTGAAGATGCAGCCTCAGCAGCTACAGATATTTTTGTGAGTGCCATAAAAGAAATGACCCTGCAAGATGCCATAGGTCTAGTTACCGGTGGCGACAACGCAGCAACAGAGTACCTAAAAAGCCATACCTCAGCAAAACTTATCGAGAAATTGAGTCCAAGCATCGAGACTTCTTTAGACAAGGTGAATGCTACAAAATACTGGAGCAACATCATTACAAAGTACAACGCAATGCCATTCGCACAAGAACAAGTTGAACCCGATTTGACAAAGTATGTGGCAGAGAAAGCCGTTGACGGACTGTTCGTAAAAATTGCAGACGAAGAAAAGCAAATCCGTGAAGACCCTGTGTCTCGTACTTCCGATATTCTTAAATCGGTATTTGGAAATTAATACCGCAATTGAAAGTTGAATGTTGAGGATTTCAACATTCAACTTTCAATCCTTTGTCGGCTCACTACCCCACCAATTATTGTTAGGGTCATAGCTTTCCGACAGCATGCTCATTCGTTGTTTCTCCAACTGTGGCAGGCGTTTCTCAACAACTCCTTTCAGATAAGTAGCCTCTGCTTCTGCCGTCCACTCAGAGTCGGGTGTGGGATATGAAGCTCCCATTTTTGTTAGCATCCCAATTAGCTTATCACACATTATACCCACTCGCTCAGCCTCCGACTGTGCCAAATCGTGCTGCTCTCCTAAATCATTCTTTAGATTATACAATTCATTGCGTCCGTCTTCATAGTAGTGAATAAGTTTCCAATCGCCCTCCCTGATTATGGATGAAGGCTCTCCCCCTTGGTTACCATAGTGTGGATAATGCCACACCAATGGGCGTTCGGAGAGTGTATCCCCTTTCAGCAAGGGTAACAAACTTTTTCCGTCGATATGTTCCTCTGGTCTCAGCTCAGCACCTGCCAAATCGAGAATTGTAGGGTAAAAGTCAGTTGCGATAACAGGTGTACTGCACTTTTGCCCACCTCCCATGTTGGGAACTTTTATGAAAAACGGCTCGCGTATGCCTCCCTCAAACTGATAACCCTTGCCTGCCCGCAATGGTAAATTTGAGGTTGAAAAAGCATCGCCGGCAGCAACTCCCCCATTGTCAGAAGTGAAAATTACAACCGTATTTTCTGCCAAACCTAAATCATCAAGAGCTTTCAATACACAGCCCACAGCATCGTCCATACTCTCCACCAAACCAGCATAAACAGGATTATCCTGAACTTGCCGTATGGGTAGAAAATGTCCCATCTTAAAACCAGTGTCGGCAATGCCTGCATCTTGTGCTTTCTGTCTGTACTTAGCCCATTTCTCATGCGTGGTTTCCAAAGGAGCATGGACTGCATAAAAAGACAAATATGCAAAAAAAGCAGTGTCCCTATTTTCTTGTAGAAACTTTACGGTCTCCTTCGCAAGACGCATAGTCAGGTTTTCGCCGTCCTCAACATTCTCAAGATTTGGGTTTTTCCATGGCGAGTAATAACCTCCATTAGGACTGCCAACATCCCAACCACCTCTGTTTATGTCGAAACCGTGATTCTCAGGCCATGAGTCTCTGCCTCCCAAATGCCATTTCCCGGCAAAGAAAGTGCGATAGCCCGCCTCTTTCATGGCTTCGGGAAGTGTGATGTATTCTTGTGGCAAAGCTCTGACATAATCAGGCGGCAAGAGTTGATTATGCCGTCCCATACTGCGCCAAGCTTCCCCCGCAGGTGCTCCAATCCAATCAGTGATGCCATGCCTGGCTGTAAAGCGCCCCGACAAAATACTCGCCCTTGACGGACTACACACCTGCGCCGCAGCATAGCCGTCGGTAAAAATCATACCCTCCTTGGCAATCCTATCAATATTCGGAGTTTCGTAGAAAGTACTGCCCATCACACTCATGTCGCTGTAGCCAAAGTCATCCGCAAGAATGAACAGAAAATTTATTCTGTCGGAAGTCTTGCCTGAGGGCTTCTTTTGTCCGCAGGACATCAATAATAAAACTGTTGAAAAGATTATATTCAGAACTCTTACTGTCTTCATTTTTACCGCTTTTTAGATATATTCCTCAAAGATAGTAAAATAGTTGTTAGTTGTTAGTTGTTAGTTTGAAGTTTAGGGACGTAGTCCCGATATCTTCGTAGCAAGGAGATGTACTATCGTGCGTTTCTACCAATAACAACTACAAAAAAGAAGCTCCGCAGTAGGCGTTAAACCTATGCGGAGCTTATCTTTTAAAAGTGTTTTTCCGGTCGGGATGACTGGATTCGAACCAGCGGCCACACGCCCCCCAGACGTGTACTCTAACCGGGCTGAGCTACATCCCGCTCTATATTGCGAGTGCAAAGATATAAAATTTACGACGCTTTTACGACGCTTTTCAATTTTAAATTTGCGAACAACAATACAACATAAACATAACACCATCAGTATAAGCACGATACACGCCATAATACTGCTTTTTTTCTAGTTAGCTAAAAAACAATTCGCAAAATTAGTGAATCGCCTGTTTTGTGTATTATCTTTGTTTTATCAAAAAGCAATTGAGTGAACGTAGAATTTGAAAAGAAGTATTTGGCTGAACTCTACGAAAACGGTAGGACAAGTGAAAAGAAATATCGTTTCCAACCACAGATAATCAAGGGATATTTGAAGTGCGTGAAAGCTCTGCTAAGTGCATCCAAAATGGAAGACTTATATGGATATAAAGCTCTGAATTACAAGGAAATGAAAGGAAACAAGAAAGGTCTTTCATCCTTGCGTATCAACGACCAATGTAGGCTTGAGTTTAGAGAAATAACAAATATCACTAATCAAACTATTGTGGAAATTTGTTCTTTAGTAGACATTACAAATCATTACAAATAGAAAACATGAACATAGCAGCAGACAACATGAAATCATTTCAAGCATATCACCCCGGCGAGTTGGTGAAAGAAGAACTAGAATGCAGGAATATAAAACAAAAAGATTTTGCAAAAAATTTAGCCTGTCTTACTCAGCTCTGAATGAAATACTGAATGCAAAACGTCCGATAACTACCGAATTTGCACTGCTGTTAGAGGCTGCTCTGAGCATTAACGCAGACTTATTGGTGAGAATGCAAACAGATTACAACATACAAATCGCTCGCAAAAACAAATCTTTACTTGACAAACTGAACAATATCAGGGAAATAGCAGCCCTTTAAATCCACACAGTCCGACATCTAAAACTTGCATATTACTACCTCGCAGCTTTTGACTTTTGAATTAACTGCTTAACTGTTGAACCTTGAACCAAAATGGAGAATAGCACTACGGCAACAGTCATTATCAGAATAATCTGACTTATATCGACAGTCTCTCCTAACAATTCTACATTGATTACAGGTATTGACAGTGCCAATGCCATTGCCAATCCGCCTCGCAGTCCTCCCCAAGTGAGGATATGGACGGAGTATTTATTGTTATATTTCTTAAATCCAAAGACTTTGAATACCGACCAAACACTAAGCCAACGTCCCAACAAAGCAACAACAATCGCTAATCCGGCAAATGCCCAGCCGTAAGGTACTCTCTCCAATTTAAATACAACTAAACCTATAAGAAAAAACAAAATATTGTTGAAAAATACATTGGCAAAATCCCATGACTCCATGAGATACTCTCTACCTTTTTTGTCAAAACGCCTCATCCGGCTGTAATTCCCAACATATATACCTGCAACAACCATCGCAATAGGACCAGAGACTCCAATCTTATCCGCCAAAATATAACCAATCGTCGGTATCAGCACTGTCAACATAATCTGTAAAGTTTTGGAATCACAAAACTTTAATCCCAAATCTACTATGTAAGCAAGAGCCAAACCATAAGCAATGCCTCCGACAGTCTCCAGAACAAAGAAAAAACCAACATCAACAGGACTTACAGCTCCTGCTCCCTGAGACGCAATACCTAAAATAGATGAGAAAACTACAAAACCAACTCCATCATTGAACAAGGACTCCCCCTCTACTTCTATCTCTACATCAAAAGGCGCATGCAATTGCTTTAATATTGCCAAGACTGATATGGGGTCGGTGGGAGATATTAATGCTCCAAATAAAAGACAATATATAAACTCTACATTTACACCTAGCAACATCAACACAAAGTGCAGAAGTGCACCAACTATAAAAGTCGACAACAATGTGCCGACCACTGCAAGAGCAAAAACCTCACGTCGTTTTTTTCTCAAACGCTTGAGTCTGATACTTATCCCCCCCGCAAAAAGCATAAAACTCAAGAAACCATTAACCAGAAAATATCTAAACTTGATATTTTTCAGAGTATCGAAAAGTCCCCTGTCGTCATTGATTATTTGGTAATCATAAAGCTCTATCACCACAAAAGAAAGAATAACGGCAACTGCCGTAAGTACGATGGTTTCCTGAAACCTCTTGATATAACTGTTCAACAGAGCTATCAGTGTGGAAAAGGTAATAAGGTAACAAATTAATTCATAAGTTGTCATTTGTAAATTATTTATGCTGTCCAAAAAGGGCAAGTAAAACAGCTCTTCATCGCATCAAAATTAATACCGTTTTATTGAAAAGTACTGTTTCTGTGGTTAATTATTTGTTAAACGAGATATTATTTGAAAAATCATTATACCATTTGTGGATTATACAGCATTGTAGTATCAATCTGTCCATCCTCTATCGTTATTGCGAGCGTAGCGAAGCAATCTGCTCTTTGTTGCAGGAGATTGCTTCGTCGCCAGCTCCTCGCAATGACGTTCGTTTATTTTGCATTTGCCTAAAGCGCATTGCATACAGCGTACAGCGGTATTTCAATTTATCAACTCACCGTTACAGTCAGCAAATCAACACATTAGCTCATCAACTGATTATCAAATAACTTTCCCTGATAACTGTTGCGCCTTTGTAATTCCTTCACGAGCTTAGCGGTAAATTCATAATTCTTGATACCCCACTTTGGAGCTATAAGCATATCGGGGGGTGCCTGACTTGTAAAACGCTGAATGATAATATCGGGACTCAGATGCTCCAAATACTGCACGCAAATATCAATATAATCTTCTAATGATAAGATGTTAAATGCTTCGGGAGTGTCGGCATAGAGCTTGGCAAAACGTGTTCCCTTGTGAATTTGCAACTGATGCAGCTTGAGAGTATCAATGGGCAGGGTCGAAAATAATTTGGCTTGCTTGACCCAATCATTAATATCCTCGTCGGGAAAGCCTAAAACCACATGCACACAATTCTCTATACCGCTGCCCTCTAAGCGTTTAAGAGTGTCTACCGCCTCTGCAAAGCTATGAGCTCTGTTGATTGCCGACAAAGTCCTGTCGAGATGCGACTCCACTCCTACTTCTACCGATACATAATATTTCTCAGCATAATCGGAGAGCAGGGCTATCACCTCGTCGGGCAAACAGTCAGGACGTGTGGATATTACCAAACCGTCGACCTTTTCTACCGACAAAGCCTCGTCGTATAGCTTCTTTAAATCATCGACAGAAGCATAAGTATTGGTATACGACTGAAAATATGCAAGATAGCGCATATCCTTATACTTCCGTCCAAAAAATCTTATTCCTTTGTGGACTTGCTCTGCAACGCTTTCTTTCAAATTGGTGTACGAGGGCGAAAAAGTCTGATTATTACAGTAGGCACAGCCGCCCACCGCCTTTTCTCCATCACGGTTGGGACAGGTGAAGCCTGCATCAATGGAGATTTTCTGCATTTTGACAGGAAAGCGTTCCTTGAAATGCGACGAGTAGTCATTATATAGTTTTCGTCCAAGCATCACAGCATCAATCAAGTTTTGCTTTCAGATACTGCGCTGTGTACGACTCTTTACACTTCAGCATATCTTCGGGAGTGCCTGCAAAGACAAGGTTTCCTCCTTTGTCGCCGCCTTCGTGTCCCATGTCTATAAGCCAATCGGCAACCTTGACAACATCCAGATTATGCTCTATCACCAAAACAGTATGCCCTCTCTCAATCAAGGCATTGAAAGATTGAAGCAGCTGCTTTATATCATGAAAATGCAAGCCCGTAGTCGGCTCATCAAAGATATACATTGTCGGACTGCTGCGCTCATTGGACAGAAAGAATGCCAATTTAACACGCTGACTCTCACCCCCCGACAAAGTACTTGAAGACTGCCCCATTTTTATATACCCCAAGCCCACATCCTGCAAAGGCCTCAATTTCTTCACTATACGTTTTGCCAACCTCTTGTCATCACTACCAAAAAAGCCTATCGCCTCATTTATTGTCATATTCAGCAGGTCGGAAAT
This sequence comes from Bacteroidales bacterium, assembly GCA_047972135.1. Classification (GTDB taxonomy): domain Bacteria; phylum Bacteroidota; class Bacteroidia; order Bacteroidales; family Prolixibacteraceae; genus JBKEAJ01. Next base: position 18,929 of record JBKEAJ010000109.1, read on the forward strand.
ATTTACACCCCGATATTTCACTTCCAAAACATCATCCTTAAATCGCCTGCCCTTGCAGCTCTCGCACTCCAACTCCACATCCGCCATAAACTGCATTCCTATGGTGATAGTTCCCTCCCCTTGACACTCGTCGCAACGACCGCCCTCAGTATTGAAAGAAAAGGTGCCAGGAGTAAAACCGTATTGCTTCGACAAGTTCTGCTCTGCATATAACTTTCGTATCTCGTCGTAGGCTTTTAGATAGGTAACAGGATTCGACCGCGACGAACGCCCTATGGGATTTTGATCAACAAATTCTACTCCTGAAATAAGTTTGATATCTCCCCCCAAGGACACATGTTGTCCGGTTTTCTCCAAATATATGCTAAATGTCTTTGCCAATGCAGGGTACAAGGTTCGCGACACCAAGGTAGACTTTCCCGAACCACTAACTCCGGTTACTACAGTCAAACCGTTGAGGGGAAAATCAACATCTATATTTTTCAGATTATTCTCGCAAGCCCCTTTTAGCGAAATCTTATTTCTCATCTTGCGGCGAGACTTCGGAACTTCAATCTTTTCTTCTCCCAAAAGATACTTAGTAGTAAGGCTGTCTTTGGTCTTTACCAAGCCTTTCATATCGCCCTGATATACTATCTCGCCACCACCAGAACCTGCCAATGGACCTATGTCTATTATATAGTCGGCAGAGCGTATCAACTCTTCGTCGTGTTCTACAACCATAACCGTATTGCCAAGACTTTGTAACTTCCTCAGTACTCCCACAAGCCTATCGGTGTCGCGCGAATGTAATCCGATGGACGGCTCATCAAGAATATACATCGACCCTACCAAACTACTACCCAAAGACTTAGCAAGATTAATGCGCTGACTCTCACCTCCCGACAAGGTGTTGGACAAGCGGTTCAGCGTGAGATAGCTCAAGCCTACATCACATAGATAGTCGATACGAGTATTTATCTCTATCAACAAGCGTTTTGCAACATTGCCGTCATGCTCCGAAAGTTCTAATTTATCGAAGAATATACGCAAATCCGAAATCGGCAACAACACTAATTCCTGTATAGACTTGTCGCCAACTTTTACATATGCAGCTTCCTTTTTCAAACGTGTGCCATGACAATCCGGACAAGTAGTCTTGCCTCTATATCGTGCCAGCATTACACGGTTCTGTATCTTATATAACTTCTCTTCCAACTTGGCAAAAAAATCGTAAACACCTGCAAAGTGCTTTGTCCCGTTCCACACCATGCCTTTCTGCTCTGCCGTCAGTTTGTTATACGGGACATGAATAGGCAAATCTACCTTAGCGGCGTTAAGTTCCAGCTTGCGGAGAAAAGCCTTCATCTTGTCGCCACTCCAGCAAATAACCGCGCCCTCGTGCAAAGTCTTGGTTTTATCGGGAATGACTAAGTCTTCGTCTATGCCGATGACCTTTCCGTAACCCTCGCACTTCGTACATGCCCCCACAGGATTGTTGAAAGCAAACATATTTTCTGTCGGCTCTTCAAAGGATACACCATCTTCCTCAAAACGATTGGAAAATGAACGCTCTTTCATACCGCCACCATCAGAGATTTGTATGACACACACACCTCCTCCTTCATAAAAGGCGGTCTGCACTGAGTCTGCCACGCGCATCAGCATTTCCTCATCTTTAGTGGCTGACACTCTGTCTATGACCAAATATGTCTCGGCAGACAGTTCCGCACCATCTAAATTACTTATCTTCAATATCTCTCCCTTACTCAAAACTCTACTAAAACCTTGCTGCTCCAACAACTGAACCTCATCAAGCATAGTGCGCCCGCTGCGTAAATTTATGGGCGATAATATCAGAACCTTGACACTGTCGGCAAGCGATGATATATATTTGACAACATCGCCGACGCTGTCTTTGCTCACAACATTACCAGTTGTCGGCGAATAAGTTTTCCCTATCCTCGCATAGAGAAGTTTTAAGTAGTCGTAAATCTCTGTCGATGTTCCCACAGTCGAGCGTACATTGCGGGTATTGACCTTTTGCTCTATTGCTATGGCAGGCGGAATGCCTTTCACATAATCAACTTCGGGCTTGTTCATCCTGCCCAAAAACTGACGTGCATAGGACGATAGACTCTCGACATATCGACGTTGCCCCTCAGCATAAAGAGTGTCGAAAGCCAATGTAGACTTGCCAGAACCCGAAACTCCCGTGATTACAATGAATTTATCTCTCGGTATGTTAACATGTATATTTTTCAGATTGTGTACTCTAGCTCCTTTAACCTCAATAAAACTAGAGACTTGAGGCTTATTCCCGTATGTCATCTATCAGTACTTTTCTTGTAATATTTTGTTTTTCTGAAAATCTTTTACTTTATTTGCAGGTACAAAAGTACGAGAATTTAATTTATAAACTAAAAGTCGAGCCTATAGAATATTCTACCTTTAAACTCTAAAAGTTAGAAATATGAGTAACGAAAAGATTAAGATGAGCGATGAGAAACTCATCTCTCGTTATGTGGCAGGCGACAATTCTGCTATTGAACTACTTATCAATAGACACAAAACCCGGATATTTACGTATCTGATGATGGTTTTGAAAAATCGAGATTTAGCTGAAGATATTTTTCAAGAAACTTTTATCAAAGTGATAAAGTCTCTCAAACGAGGGAAGTATCAGGACAACGGTAAATTCGTGTCGTGGGTAATCAGAATCGCACACAATCTTGTAATTGACCACTATAGGAAGCTGAAGTTTATGAATACCCTATCGAATGATGACTCAGAGATTGACATCTTCAATTCTTCAAAATTCTCTGATGATAATGTTGAAGACATTCTGATAGAGGAGCAAATTACAAGCGACGTAAAAGCTTTAGTTGATAGACTTCCCGAAGACCAGCGAGAAGTTGTGATAATGCGCCACTATTTAGACATGAGCTTCAAAGAAATAGCTGCAGCCACAAATGTCAGTATTAACACAGCATTGGGGCGTATGCGATATGCGATTATAAACCTCAGAAAAATGGTGAAGGAAAAAAACATGTCGCTTTCTAAGTATTAATTCATTTTTTCCACAATAAAGAAAAGTTTGTTGGCGTTACTCTTATATAATATCAAAATATAAGTTTTTTACGCCAATGACAAATTTTTCTACCTTTATTGTAAACAACGCACAGGAACTGATGAATAATGCTAATGGAGCACCCTGCGCAACAAGCGACCTGATACCGTCCGACGAGCTAGTGAAGAATATTGTAGCTTTCGCCAGTGCTTATGAATACTATGATGCCAATGGTTATGAATTGGAGATATTCTTGAACTAGTTGCTTGTGGATACGACCAACAAAAAAGCTTGAAGATTTTTTCTTCAAGCTTTTTTGTTGGTGATTTGTTTAATTGTTTAAGGTTTAGAGTTTGGTTACCGTCATTGCGAGCGTCAGCACAGTCTTGGGAAGATTTTTTATCCTATCTCCCAGAATATAGTCCATCCCATCTTGCTCCTCCATGAACTTGCGGTTATCTCTGTCTATCATGGCACTGTCGGCTACTGCTATGACATTGTCTATACTGTAAGACTTCCGTTTTGCCTAATGAACACAATGTTCTATGACGCAAAGAACCATCATGCTTATAGGACTCTACGATGCGTAGGTATGTCCCCGACTTCGTATTTTCTACTCTCAGAAATGCCATGCGGCAAAGATTGGTAATTTAAAAGAGACATGCAAGTCTTTTTCGCACTGCCTCAAACTATCAATCTCAAGAAAAAAGCCCCCGGCAACCTGGCGGTTACCAACGGGCCGTGTGTATATAAAACGAGCGTGGGATCTGCTCTCGTAGGTGGGACTGTATGTATGAAAAAAATTTACTCTATTTTTAATGCTTTATGCTATAGGCTGTATGCCGTGCTTTTGCTGTTAATAATCTGCCCTTACAGGGCGCATATTATCTTGTCATTCCTTTCCCCATGGCGTTGCCATGGGCTGAACTAATTCAGGCTTTCAGCCTGTA
>JBKEAJ010000008.1:0-5477 GCA_047972135.1 Bacteroidales bacterium
AAATTAAAGCCGATACTCGGACACATAGCACCTTTCAGCACCGTGTCTCTACCAATTTTTAGTCGCAATATTTTTATCTGATTAAAAAAGAACTCATTGAACTTCAGACGCAGCTGTGCCGCTTCCAGCTCCTTGACATTCTTTGGGAAATGAACTGCACGATAGGCTTCTTCGAGGGCAGTCAGTTTGTTTTGCTCTATAATGCCTGCCGGCAAAACCTCCTCTATCTTTCCCTCAACTTGTTTCAATAATTCTGCTTGTATACTGCTGATTTGTTTAGAGTTAAGGTAGCTCTTTTTCATCCTCTCCGTAGTGTTGTAGATGGGCAGAAAAGCATTCTGATATAGTTGTTGCATATGCTTTTCTACAGGCTCTACCTCTGGATGGGCGATGTTATATCTATCGTTAAATTTGGCAGGTTTTCCAAATATCACATACTCTTGTCCTTGACGGAAAAAGTCTTTAAAATGATGTATACTCTTAAACCAGATAAGCTCGATTGTTCCTGTGTCGTCATGGAATATGGCTGTTAGTCTACGCTTACGTCCCTCGCCTAGCTCATTGACTTTCATCACAAAACCCCGTAGCTGAATATATGCTGTCGAGCTGTTTATATCCCTGATTTTATAGAACTTAGAGCGGTCGACATAGCGGAAAGGGTAGTGCTGTATTATGTCGGCAAAGCTATGTACACCAAGCTCCTTAGTGAGGGTTTCCGCTTTTTTTGGACCGACTCCCTTGATGTATTTTATGTCTGTATTTAGTATATCGCGTGGCAAAATGGCTATTTCTACTCACGCAAAGGTAGGGAATAATCTGATGCCATGGTGCTTAAAATTTCTCAATAATTATGCACTCGCTATCATCGTGGCTACTAGGGAAGTCGAGCGGCTCCATGTCATGTTTTTCCATGTTGTCGAATATTTCAGGGTTTATTCCGAAACTTGAAAAGAGCAAGTCTGTTTTTGACAATTCACCTGTTCTTATTTTGACTATAAAGTACACAAAAGCACTGATTGATAGCAGGAATGCGATTGAAGACACCGCAAATTTAATGATATATGCATCCATTTCTAATTGTGTTTTAAATATTAAAGTCAAATAGCTATCATATGCTCAATTATATATTTCATTTACCCTTAGACAACGTAAAATTAATATGGTTTAATATGTGGGAGATGATTTTTTTACGAAAAAGAAAAATATACTTAGATATCCTTTTTGTATTTCGCAGTAAATCAGACAAATACTTGCGTTTTGCACAAAGGCTATTCCTAAGTCTACAACTTTATTACTACTTTTGTGTATTGTAGAGAGATGAATTTGAGAATAAATTCTGGCTGATAGCTGATAGCAATCTAAATGTAAGAAGCAGGCAGCCATAAAACAAGAAAACAATGTCAGAACAAAATAAAATAATAGAAGACCTCTCGAAGAAGGAATATGAGTACGGATTTACTTCCAATATTGAGACGGAGTCTTTCCCTAAAGGGCTTAGCGAGGATGTGGTGAGACGTATTTCGGCAATAAAAGAAGAGCCAGAATTCCTTCTTGACTTTCGCTTAAAGGCTTTCAAGAAATGGCAATCTATGCAGATGCCTAAATGGGCGTACTTAGACATTCCTGAAATTGATTATCAGGATGTTATATACTACGCCGCACCCAAAAAGCCGAAACTTAACAGTCTCGACGAGGCAGACCCCGAGTTGCTTGAAACTTTCAAGAAGCTGGGTGTTCCCGTCGAGGAGCAAAAAGCACTTGCGGGTGTTGCAGTGGATGCTGTTATCGACAGTGTGTCGGTAACTACAACTTTCAAGGAGACCCTTGCCGAAAAAGGGATTATCTTCTGCTCGTTCAGCGAGGCTGTGAGGGAACATCCGGAATTGGTGAAGCAGTATCTTGGCAGGGTTGTACCTTATTCTGACAACTATTTTGCTGCTCTTAACTCTGCCGTTTTTAGCGACGGTTCGTTTTGCTACATTCCCAAGGGGGTAAAGTGTCCGATGGAGTTGTCAACATATTTCCGTATAAATGCGGCAAATACAGGACAGTTTGAACGCACACTTATCATTGCCGACGACGACAGCTATGTTAGCTATCTTGAGGGCTGCACTGCTCCGCAACGCGATGAAAATCAGCTTCATGCAGCAGTTGTAGAGATAATAGCTATGGACAGAGCAAGCGTAAAGTACTCGACTGTACAGAATTGGTATCCGGGCGACAAAAACGGCAAGGGTGGCATATTCAACTTTGTTACCAAGCGTGGGATTTGCGAGGGCAAGTCTTCCAAAATTAGCTGGACGCAGGTCGAAACTGGCTCTGCCATAACATGGAAATACCCAAGCTGCATACTCAAAGGCGACAACTCCATCGGGGAGTTTAACTCTGTGGCAATGACCAACAACGCTCAGCAAGCTGACACTGGTACAAAAATGATTCATCTTGGCAAAAACACTAAGAGCCGTATCGTTTCTAAAGGTATCTCTGCGGGAAAGAGCAAAAACAGCTATCGTGGACTAGTTAAGATAGCTCCACGTGCTTCTAACGCTCGCAATTTCTCGCAATGCGACTCTCTGCTACTTGGCGACAAATGCGGTGCGCATACATTCCCATACATCGACACCAAAAATAGCACGTCGATAGTGGAACACGAAGCAACAACATCCAAGATTAGCGACGAACAACTATTCTACTGCAATCAGCGAGGGCTCGACCCTGAGGAAGCTGTAGGTATGATTGTAAACGGCTATGCCAGAGAGGTCTTGCAGGAGTTGCCTATGGAGTTTGCCGTTGAAGCCCAAAAGCTACTGCAAATCAGCTTAGAAGGAAGCGTGGGATAGTACCTGCCGGAATATCCACGTGCACAATAAGCTGCCATTTCTTGTGCATACTTTGATTCAACTATCATCTTTCTTTTAGAACTTTGAGTAGTGGTTCATTCAAGTAATAGTTTCTGTTGCCTACTTTTATTTTGGTAAGTAATCCTGCATCTGCAAGGGTGTTCAAGTAACTTGAAGCCGTATTCCTGTGAATTTTAAGCTCACGCTCCAAAAAACTGTTTTTGGTATAAGGATGCTTAACCCACATTGCAGCATAAACCTTTCGGGAAGTTAAATTGAATTAAAGTCTTATTCTATTTCTGTCTCAAGTCCCAGAGAATTGCTCAAACGATAAAAAAGCAGGAAAATAAGGCATATTCCACTCAGTAGCGTCAAACCGTTTTGTAGTGCACCACGGTTTTTGGATTTCTGAAATATGAGTTAGACATTTGTGGCATGTTTATACGAAGCTCATTACGACAAAATCCGGCAACAATGGACTCCGATTCTTACTTTAGAATTGTGGAAAGCTATCGTAATGCGCTTGGAGAAGTACGTCAGCGTAGTTTGTTGACAATCGGATTCTCGCAAAAACTGACCATCGATAATATGGACTTGGTCAGCGAAAGTCTCAATGCACTTGTCGAAGGTAGTCCGATACTTCATGAAGATGAACCAAGTCGAGAGCTTGCCCAATTATATTACAGTCAGCTTGTCAAAGGCAAGAAGATAGACCGCAAGAAGAGAAACGGCAAAGAAGAACACGACTGGGAAACTGTTGATTTGAACAGTATTAATAATAAAGATGTCAGAGAACTTGGTGCAGAATGGATAGTATATCAAGCTCTGCAGGAACTGAAAATAAGAGAGTTTCTCGAAAGCAGAAAATGGACAGATGAGCAGATATCATTAGCAGAAACACATCTTGTTGCACGCACGGTATTTCCTTGTAGCGAGAACAAGGCAGCAAGTTATATCACCGAGAACTCGGCAGTTTGTGAGCTTACCAGTTATCCCATAAAGAAGCTTACACGGCATAAACTATATGACATTAGCAAGGCTCTTTTTTCAGAGAAAGAAGGACTTGAGAACCATCTTTCAAAGAAGACCAACGAACTGTTTGACCTTCAAGATAAGATAATCTTGTACGACCTGACTAATACGTATTTTGAGGGAGACATGCGCAAAAGTCAGCTTGCAAAGCGAGGACGCAGTAAGGAAAAACGCAGCGATTGTCCACTAGTTGTTTTGGCTTTGGTCGTGAACGTAGAGGGTTTTATAAAATACTCTTCCATTTACAAAGGCAATATGAGCGATGCAGCAACTATGGAGGATACAATAAACAACATGAGAGCTGCGACAAGTTTGAAAAAAGATGCCAAATGTATTGTTGTTTTGGATGCCGGTATTGCTACGGATGCAAATCTTGAAATGATAAAGAACAAGGGATATGATTATGTTTGCGTAAGTCACACTAAGATAAAGGACTTCAAGATAAACAAGGCTGATAAACCGGTCTCGGTAGAGGATAACAAAGGTCGAGAAATAAAGCTTCAAAAGGTTGAGAGTGACAAATATGACGACTATCTTTTGCAAGTATCCTCAGCGGGTAAGAGGCTGAAAGAATCATCAATGTTGAATCAATTTTGTAAGCGTTATGAGGAAGGCTTACAAAAAGTGTCATCATCAATAGAGCGTAAAGGCGGAGTGAAGCGGTTTGATAAAGTTTGTGAGCGCATCGGACGACTGAAAGAGAAATATCCTTCGGTGCATTTGTTGTACGATATAGATTTATGTCAAGGCAAGGAAGGCGTTTGCACTCAAATGACATGGACAAGAAACAATAAGAAATTACAAGGAAAACTGTCAGATGCAGGCAACTATTTTTTACGAACAAACATAGACCAACCTGAAGAGGACTTGGTTTGGACGACTTACAATTGTATTCGAGAAGTTGAGAGCTCATTCAGATGCTTGAAAACCGATTTGGATTTGCGCCCTATATATCACAAAACGGACGATGCCACACAAGCACATCTCCATTTAGGTTTGATGGCATATTGGCTGGTGAATACCATTCGTTATAAGCTAAAGTCTCACGGAATAACTCACTCATGGCAAGAATTGAATAGAATCATGCACACGCAGAAATGCGTAACTACTACCGTGAATAATAACAAAGGCGATATTATAAGTATCAGAAGATGTTCTTCGCCAAGTGAACAAGTCGAACGTATTTACAAGTCCTTAGGCTATAAAACGGCTCCTTTCACAAGGAAAAAATCCGTAGTGCACAGACTGAAAAATCAAAAAAATAAATCAGCTGGTCCATAGGAACTTATCGGAGATTTGCTGCAATGTGGGTTAAGAAATTGAGGGTTTACTAGGTGAAGTTCAAAGTCCTTTTCTAACAAACGCCAGATTGGAATCCAATAAATACCTGTGCTTTCCATACAAACATCACTAACATGATGTGTGAGCATTATGGAGCTCATACGTTTAATTTCACGAGTGGTAACTCCAAATTTTTCTTCTGCTTTTATTCCTTGTTCATCAACAATACACATAAATATGCTATCTTTGTGAACATCAAGACCGCTAACTGTTCTCATATATTAAATTTTAAAATTAAACATTGTGCCTAGAGCACGTTAATTA
>JBKEAJ010000110.1:0-7816 GCA_047972135.1 Bacteroidales bacterium
GATAGTGAGTTTTCGTGATGCCTGAGAATTATCCTGCACACATTTATCCAAATCTCGCTTTATCATTTCTACATCAATGGTAGCTTGACGTATTGAATCTTTAACTCCTAAGAACCCGTTATACTCTGTTATCAACTTTTGGTATAATCTCACATCTTTGCTACTCATTCCATCCATATAAGATGAAATCTGCTGTTTTCGAGAGCTGACTGCATTCAGGAGTTCTACATCATTCAGATTCGTGTTAAAGCCGATTGTGTAGCTGAATAGTGTATCTACCTTACTTACCAACTCTAATTGTTGGACGTAAATCTTATCGTATTCTTGTGTTTTTTCTACTATGCGATTCACTTCTACTTTATTTGTTTGCACATAGCAGAAGAATATTAGCACGCCTAGCAATACGCTTGCTATGAGATAGCCTGAGAATTTTAGGTAGGCGTTAGTTACTTCTTTGTGATTTTTTGATTTCATATTATTAAATACTCGTTTTAATTCTTCTTCAGAAGAATATGGTCAGGTATATACTACTCTGAATCTCATATTTCAATTTATTAGTGTTTTATCTGTATTGCTTCATAAAATCATCAAAGCTATAGCTCTTGGATAGATATGGGTTATCTCCCTTATTTTTATCCGATAAATGTTCCTTTTCCCATTCGTATGCTGCTTTTACTTGTTTGTTCTTATAGGATGAGCGATAAAAAATATCGACATCACTCACTATTTCATCATCATATCTACAAAACACACACGCTTCTGATGATGCATAATATTTCTTCATATAAGCCTTACTCTTTGATTTGTACGATTCAGGTGCAAGGTTTTGTATAATCCAATAGCCATCTCTGCGTCCGGAAGTGAGGCTTCCTAGAAGCATTAGCTGACTATTCGGATAATATTCTGCATACATGCCGGTTCCTAAACTAAAATCAGATTTATATAAGGTTTTTATTTCTAAGCTAAGTGTATCAAAAGATAATACTAGATATGAGCCATCGAGAAGCCCATTTTTCATATTGTAGAATTTATATAACCTTTTACCTGTTGTCAAATAAGCATTGCATAAGGCTGTATCTCTCCAAGTAATTTCTTTGGCATATTCGTATTTATTTTCAGTATATCGCCTTAATTTCCTTAAATTCTTGCGACATGTTGATATGTCTTTCTCTATAATCATATTCAAACAAAGGCTATCCAGTAGTTCTATATCTAAATTAATAGAGTTTTTCGGTGTGTTCTGGGCATTATTATTTGTTAGCGTATCGTACTGTTTGTTAGTCTTGTTTGCAATAGTCGAATCTTGTATATTATGCTCTTCTTTGAATTCCTGCACCTTACGCTGTATTGCAACTTTTACACCTAAAGTGGTAGAAGCTGTATAATAAACATTATCATATACATTATTGCCATATATTCCGTAATCGACATAGAATTCCGAATCGACATAACCTGTTGATACTCCAGATGAGTAACGAAATTTTGACATCACCCAAACACCGTATAAACAACTATTTACCAATTTCCCTTTTCTAAATATCTCTCCATTAGTAAGAAATGAGCAGTAATATCCTGTACCATTGTTGAATGTTGATTTGTAAAGTGTATCTCTTTTTGCAAAATAGAATATTCGATAACCCAACGGCTGTATAGACTTAGAAGTTTCGATATCATTATATATATAAACACTATCCTCTTTGTATGAAGGTGAGGGAACCCCTCTTATCACACTGAACTCACCATGCAATTCGCCATTCTTTTGATTTGCTTCAACAACTATTCTAGATCCGGATACAAAGTCATTATTCGAGGTGTAACTTTCAATATGTTTTCCATTCATTACACCATCTTTAAAATATGCTGTAACATCAATATTGCTATCTTCCGGTATTAACTCTCCTGCCCATTTGACTCCATAAGTTCGATAACTTATGCCTGCCCATGAGCTAGCCATTGCTTTTTTCCCTCTAAAGCACCCATTTAGGGGTTGTCCCTTTTTGGGATACTTACAATTCATCCTTACATGATTACTATGATTTTCGTATAAGTTATATTCCTTAGAAACAATCTTAACGCTTCTATCTCCGGTAACATATATCCGTTGCCCTGTAATGCTATCTTCCATGAAATCATATATTCTCTGAGCATTAGCTGAATAAGATGCAGTTAATAATAGTAAAGTAACTAGTGCTGATTGTGTCATATTTATTCTTCTTTCTTTATCTTCTTTCTGAGTCCATCCCGTAGAATCATCCATTGCCAACTAAACCAACTATCTTTTGAAGTAGAATAATCCATAATATTGGCTGTCGACTTGGATTCAAATAGAATGATTTCTCTACTTTTATCAGATATTTTTTTCTTGTAGAAAGCAATATTATCAATTGTTGTAGTGTTTTTATTATCTTCTTTAAAATCGTTTTCCTCTATCTTTAGTTTCCTATTAAGATTAGCTATCTCTTCAGAAAGAGCAAGAGAGTCATTATCTAAGAATGTATGTCTACAGTGTAGAGTGTGTCCTATCTCATGAGCATATATGCCGGCATCACTTTTTGAGTTGTTAAAAACCATACATATGTTTCCTTCCATAGTTGCTAAACCTTCAAGACGATTTGTTATAGCATTGCCAGTTGGTAGATTTACTGTTTCTAGATCTGTTAAAAACAGTACAGTAGCATTCTTTTTTGTAATGCTATATTTCAAATCATCTGTTAAACTTCTTAGTACATGACAAAAAACAATTAACAATCAATGTTCAGAAATTGAGGACATTGGCGTTTTCAAATAACCTTGATATTCTACAATTTTGTGAATCATCAAACACACAAAATGAACATGAACATCAAGGTTGAAAACAAAGATAGAAAATTATTTGAAATATTCAAAACAGCGACAAATTGGAATAAAGCCCGTATCTACTGGTTAATTAGTTTGATGAAACGAGCCATGAGACAAGTCTCACACAGAAGTATGATTATATTGTCGAGATACATCTGACACTTAAAAAACAAAATATAAACAGATGAAATCACTGATAAAAATGCAAAATGCATCATACCTTGCGTTGGCACAAGTATTTGAAGGTAATGCTTCGTTTGAGTCTAATCTTCGAAGGATACAGCGTTTCTTCGCTGAGTTTATTTTTGACCCTACGATATTTGCTAAATTGATATTTTCCCTTCTACCCGAAGAACCACCATACCGCTTGAGTATGGATAGGACAAATTGGAAATTCGGGAAAACCGACATCAACATACTGATGTTGTCTGTCTGCTACAAGGGTGTTGCTTACATCCTCCTTAGTTCCCTTTGGCGTTTCATATCCATTGCTGATTTCAGTCCCATTTCAATGGCGATGTTGTGAGCAATGTGTTGCGCATGAGTTCATATCCTTTCTGTGGATTTACCACATATCCGACTAGTGCCGTTCCGCCGACACATGATTTTGCTTTTGCTATCATTAGTAAAATTTCTTTAGGTGTTTGTTTACTTCTTCAATGGCTTCCTTGATTGCTGTCCGAAGCTCCGAGCTTGCCCTGTACTTCATAAAGTTTGCAATGTTCTGAAAGTTGTTTTTCAGCTTCGTGAGTTCCTTGTAGCATCGCACTTCATCTGCCGTGAGCTTGTATGCCAAATCATAATCGAGCATCAAACGAATGTCCGAATAGGATTTCAAAGCTGATAAAAGAGGATTAATTAAGGCGACCGAATTCATAACAATGAAATCGGACTGCCCGATAAAATCCGATGCCTCTTTGCCACTCCTACGACCAATTTCAAGAAGCGATAAGAAATCAAAGAATCCCTCGAAAACAAACACTCGTTTGGTTTCGCTGTGCGCAATAGTCGAGAGGGCTTTTGATGTACAAGCCTTGTAATAAGGATTGCGGATTTCATATCCACCCTTATCGTTCTTGAAAGCTAGTGCAAAGTAGCTATTGCCTTTCTGGCTGATATTATATGGGGTGGGTTTAAGGTTAGACTTAGGTGCTAAAATCCTGTACTTAGTCTTAACCCTATGTCCACCTCCGGAAACGAAATCTAACAGACCTGCATCTTTCAATTTCTTGCGTGAGGATTTCAGAACATCAACGGATATTCCGACATTTACAGATAGGCGATTGCTGGGACATTCAATCCATTCTGCCCAATAAGAGCGGTTGGCTAGGTGGAGTAAGTAGAAATACGGCTTAGTGTCATTTCCGCTGAAGCATTCCTGTTCCTCAACTCTCCAAAAGTTGGATGTTAGCTCATAATAATTCAATAGCAAAAGAATCGCTAAACATCCATGATTATGTAGTTTTTATTTTGGGTGGCAGCTTGTGGCGTCGTTATGGTAGCTTGTGGCTCCCCTAAGAAATATTTAGTTTACAGTAAAACCGATAAATCTGGAGAGAAAGCATTAAAGAATATACACCCACTTTCTACTTTTGAGGAATTTCTACATCATCAATTTGCACCAACAATTATAAGCTGTATATTTTCCATTAGAAAACAGCGTTATTGCGTGGACAAAAGCGGACTTTTCTAGGAAAATAAATATAAGGTACATTCCCCTACTTGAGGAGCGAAAGCGGTAGAATATAGAGTTCTCCCGCTTTTTTTTATGCAATGAAATCAAACTCGCATAGAGCCTTTCAATTGCGAGGATTTTGCCTATCAGCGTTAAAGTGAGTACCTTTGCATCGTGAGTAGAATTATGGCAATAGATTATGGCAAGGTGCGGACGGGGCTTGCCGTTACTGATATCCTGAGAATTTCGGCAAATCGCTTAGAGACTGTGGAGACCTTTAGGTTATTCAAATTCCTACAATCGTATTTTTCTACCGAAGATGTGCATATCGTTGTTGTGGGCTATCCCTACGAGGAGAACTTTACGCCATCAGAAAATGCGTCGAGAGTTGACAATTTTGTGGAGAAATTCAAAGCCAAATATCCTGATAAAGAGCTTGTTTTGCAAGACGAGCGGTACACCTCACGCATGGCGCAACAGGCCATTATCGATGCAGGACTAAAAAAGACAAAACGCCGTGATAAAGGCTTGGTTGACGGAGTGAGTGCCACGATAATTTTGCAATCCTACTTAGATTCGCTTGAAAACATAAACACATGAAAATATACCCCATATACGTTTACGGCAATTCTTTGCTGAGAGAAGTGGCAAAGCCCATCAGCAAGGATTACGAAGGACTTCAAGACTTGATTGAAGACATGTTTCAGACCATGTATAAGTCTGAGGGAGTAGGTCTTGCTGCTCCTCAGATAGGTAAATCAATACGCATATTCGTTGTCGATGCTACCGCTGCAGCAGACGAAGAAAACCCGGAGTTGGCAGACTTCAAGAAAGTATTTATCAATCCCGAGATACTAGAATTGTCGGGTGATGAATGGAATATGAGCGAGGGCTGTTTGAGTATTCCCAAGCTGAACGAAGATGTTTCTCGTCCCGACATTGTAAGGATACGTTACGTAGACGAGAATTTCGAAGAACACGAAGAAACCTACAAAGGCTATGCAGGCAGAATAATACAACACGAATACGACCATTTGGAAGGAAGGATGTTTGTAGACCACCTATCGCCACTTCGCAAGAAACTCATAAAGAAGAAGTTATCAAAAATCTCATCAGGAGAGACAGTCGCAGCTTACAAAACCATACTTCCCAAAAAACGATAACTATGCTTTTAGGTATAGACTACGGTGTACAGCGTCATTAGCAAGTAGTCAGACATCTAATATCCGCAGTTTTATCTTTAAAAAACAAACAATGCAAATCGGCAATATAGAATTAGGCGACACTCCATTGTTTCTCGCACCTATGGAGGATGTAACTTACAAGACCTTCCGTTATATGTGCAAGCAGAATGGTGCCGATGTTATGTACACCGAGTTTGTTGCATCGGAGGCATTGATACGTAAGGTTGACAAATCTATTGCCAAGATGGAGCTTTTCGATTTCGACCGTCCTGCCGCCATTCAGATATATGGACACAACACCGAATCTATGGTTGAGGCTGCCAAGCTGGCAGAACAGGCTAAGCCCGACTTTATCGACATCAACTGCGGCTGCCCCATGAAAAAGATTATCCGCAAGGGAGCCGGAGCAGGATTACTGCAAGAACCCGACAAGATGGTGGAAATGGTCGCTCGGATTGTCAAAGCCGTCAGGCTCCCTGTCACCGTGAAGACTCGCTTGGGTTGGGACGACAACAACAAGCCCATAGTCGAGCTTGCCGAGAGGCTTCAAGATGTTGGTATAGCAGCGTTAGCATTGCACGGGCGCACTCGCGCACAACTATATAGCGGCACAGCCGACTGGCAACTTATCGGAAAAGTAAAACAAAATCCACGCCTACATATTCCCCTCATCGGCAATGGCGACATAAATAGTCCTCAGAAAGCGAAAGAGTGCCTCGACATAAGTGGAGTAGATGGATTGATGATTGGACGAGGTTCAATAGGTCGTCCATGGATTTTCAAAGAGGTAAAGCACTATTTGCATACAGGCGAGTTGCTTCCTGCACCATTGGTGAGCGAGATAGTCGGAAATGTAAAATCCCAACTGGAATTGACTTTAGGCTGGCGCGACAGCGAATATAGAGCTATCTTGATGATGCGCCGTCATTTTGCAAAATATTTCCCTGCACTTCCAAATTTTAGGGAGCTTCGTATCAGGCTATTGAGAGCTGAAACTAGCCAAGAGGTATTCCAAATTTTAGATGAAATATCAGCACGCTATGAGGGTTTGCAAATTGATTATAGCGATGTCAGTCTGAGATAGCAGTAAATTGGCAATTCAGGCGATTTGCTATTGTATTTATCGTACTTTTTTAGTATATTTGTGTCATACTATCCTTACAAAATTGAGCTTATGAGCAAAGACACGAAACTACTGGAAGTATCTTAAATCCAAGCTAAAAAAAGAAAACAACGAGTTGGTTAGTGCCACTAACCGGCTGAAATTAACAGCAACTGACGGAAAAAAATATTTAACAGACACTCTTGACAGCAATGGTGTTATATTGCTTGCCAGACATTTTCCGAACAATAAAGCCATAAAATTTCTCGACTGGTTTACATATAGTGATAATAGCATTGACGGTCAGAGCAAAAAGAAAGCGTATTCTTTTTTTGAAAGCAATCTTATTAAAGATGAGGATATTGGCACAAGAAAAAGTTTGCAACAAATTCATGCCTACATTTTTGGAGGTTTGTATGATTTTGCAGGAAAAATAAGACAAAAGAACATTTCAAAGGGTGGTTTTCAGTTTGCAACAGCACATTTCTTAGGTAACACTCTAAAACAGATTGAAGAAATGCCCGAAGACACCTTTGACGAAATTGTAAATAAATACGCTGAAATGAACATTGCCCACCCATTTATGGAAGGCAACGACTACAACTCCACCGGCAAGCCTTTGTAGAAATCCAATATTTTTAGTCTGAATATATACTGATATTTAGCTTGTGCTACCCTAGACTCTGCTTGTTGCACTTGATTTTTGCTAGAATTATACTCAACGGCAGTAACAAGCTGCAGATTAAAGCGTTCCTGCATAAAGCCGAAATTCTTCTCAAATGCCTCTAGTGCTTGCTCATTAGCATTGTAGGTGTCGTAGGCAGCTTTAGCATCGGTTCTTGCTCTGTCTATCGTGTTTCGTAGCAAGAGTTTCTGGTTTTCCAAGTCAAGCTCTTTATTTCTCACATTTATTTCAGCCTGCTTCATCTGGGTTCTATTAGAAAACTGGCTAAAAATCGGGATATTAAGCTGTACACCAAAGCCATATCGCTGATTGCTTTTTAGTTGGTCGCCAAA
>JBKEAJ010000111.1:0-3206 GCA_047972135.1 Bacteroidales bacterium
AAGTTAGGTTAAACTTGAATTTTCTTTTAACCTCAAGTCGATGAGGATATTCTGAGATTTTGGTAAAGGAGCAAAATATATACGCAATTGACTCTGAGAGCCTCAAACCGTTTTGTAGTGCACTGGTATTTTTTGCAGATTTGAAGAACATATATGACCTTTGCAATATGTTTATTAGATGCTCATTACGACAGAACCCTTCGACCATGAAGTCGGAACACTACTTTCGGGTAGTGGAGAGTTATCGTGATGTTGTGGGAGATGTAAAACAACGCTCGTTACTGACTATTGGTTTTTCGGAGGAACTAACACTTGACAATATAGATTTTGTAAGCGAAAGCCTGAATGCTTTAGTCAAAGGAGAAGTATTGCTACATGAACAGGAACTACACCATAGACTCGCTAGCGTATATTATAACTTGCTGATACAGAATAACAAAATTGACCGCACTGGCAAAAAAAGCGATAAAGAACGAGATATTCAGTCTATTGATATAAATAGCATTAAACATAAGGATATAAGGGAATTAGGGACAGAATGGATAGTTCAGCAAGCCATTAGGGAATTGAAAATTAGAGAGTTTTTGGAAAGTAGAAATTGGAGTCCAGAAAAGATTTCATTGGCAGAAACCCATCTTATAGCACGCACAGTGTATCCATGTAGCGAGTACAAAGCAGTCAAATATATACAGGAAAACTCCTCAGCATGTGAACTTACTGCTTATCCAACAGATAAGATAACTCGTCATAAACTATACGACATCTGTAAGGAGCTTTATAAGGAAAAGGACGGTCTTGAACATCACCTGTCAAATAAGACCAACGAACTGTTCGATCTTCAAGATAAGATTATTCTTTATGACCTGACAAATACCTACTACGAAGGGGATATGCGTAAGAGCCGTCTTGCAAAACGAGGTCGGAGCAAGGAGAAACGCAATGATTGTCCTCTGATAGTCCTTGCATTGGTTGTCAATATTGAAGGTTTTATAAAATATTCAGCCATTTACAGAGGTAATATGAGTGACGCGTCTACTATGGAAGACACTATCAATAATCTACGTACCTCGACAAGTAGCAGAGATGATGCAAAGTGTATTGTTGTGCTAGATGCTGGAATTGCCACAGAGGAGAACCTCGCAATGATAAGCAAGAAGGGCTATGATTATGTATGTGTCAGCCGCAGTAAAATTAAAAGTTATAGAATTAATGAGCAAGACGACCCCGTATCAGTAAAAGACCATAGAGGCAGGGAGATTAGGCTTCAGAGAGTAAAAAGCGACAAGTATGATGATTATATTCTGAAAGTAAACTCTCCAAACAAGGCTATGACCGAAGCATCTATGCTCCATCAATTCTGCGAGCGTTATGAACAGGGTCTACAAAAGATATCAGCAGGCATACAGAGGAAAGGCGGAGTAAAGAGATTTGACAAGGTTTGTGAGCGTATCGGCAGGCTGAAAGAGAAATACCCATCTGTACATTATTTGTATGATATTGATGTTAAGCAAGATGGCAATGGAGTATGTACACAACTACTTTATACTAAAAATCAAAGTAAAGCCCAAGCAAAGAATACAGAGATAGGCACTTATTTTTTACGTACAAGCATAGATGAGCCAAAGGAAGAGTTGGTGTGGACGGTTTATAACTGCATCAGAGAGATAGAAAGCACATTCAGATGCTTGAAGACCGATCTTGATTTACGTCCTATCTACCATAAAAGTGATGAGGCATCGCAAGCTCATTTGCATTTAGGCTTAATGTCGTATTGGTTGGTAAGTACTATACGCTACAAATTAAAAGCGGAAGGGATAAGGTATTCGTGGGGTGAAATAAATAGAATTATGCACACTCATAAGTATGTAAGCACCACGATGGAGAACTACAAGGGCGATATAATAAATATTAGGAAATGCTCTACACCGAACGAAAAGGTGGAACGTATTTATAAGGCATTAGACTATAAGTCAGCTCCTTTCGTGAGACGAAAATCCGTAGTGCACAAATCGAAACTCAAAAAAAATCAAGAGGCTAGCCCTTAGCTAAATACAGCCATTAGCCTGCAATGTGGGTTAAAGTATGGGTTTGTTCATCAGCTAAACCAACAATTCTAGCTGAACGAGTTAGCGTTCTTTGAACCCCAAATCGAATCGCTTCAAATTCCTCTGTAACTCTTGAATTTCTGTTGCTTGTTCCTGAGACTGTAACCCTATACAAAGTAACTCTATAAATAGTATAGGGTCTTGGGCGTTCTGGATAATCGTTATATGTGCTATTCCTACTGTTAGATTTGTAATGGTAGTGGTTACAGGTCTCATGACTACATGATTGTTTTTATTAAAAAAAACAAATTGAGCAAAAGTTTGTCCCCGCTTGCTTACAACGGCTTGTTTACGCAACAAATATACAATATTCGTAAATATGAAATTTAAAACATGCGTATACCAAGTTTTAATCAATAAGATAAATTGTTGCATAAGGTCGTAGTCTGCAAGAAGATATATAATAAAATATTATCTTGTTTTTTTGCGTTTGCGAATGTTTTACTATCATCGTAGTAACTTAATCTTGCAGCTCAAAACTTCAGCTGCATTTGTAGTTTTACCTCGTCGCGGTGTTTCCCTGCTATCTCTTTGTACTGGCTGCCGACGCTCTCAACTCCCATCATTTGTGTGCGTGAATATCGTAGCCACAGCCTGACATGTCGCCCTGGTTCAAATTTCAGCATTGTGTAGAAACGCCACCCTCTTCCCGATAGTGCCGGCACTGAGTATGAGTAGAGGACATCATTTTCGTAGGCGTAAATTCTTGCGTTGTAGCCGTCGGTATTAAACCATGCCGCTCTGTTCCACCACGTCAACAGTTCTCCAAAGAGATTAATATTAACATCCTGACCAAAATACCAACCCGAGCTTTTCTCGCTGAAATCAGAGTACACGTAGTCCACACGATTGCGCAAGGTCAGTAGTTCCCAAGGCGAATAGCTGATATATAGCCGTGTATAGCCCGTGTGGTAAGGTTCTTGGATGTAGTGATTGTCCGATAGCAGCTTTCTTTCCTGTGCCTCGTATTTTGTGCGGAGGGTAAATTTTAGATTGTAGTTGTAAGCATATTCCAACTCCGTCATAAACTCATAACCACTTGTAGGAGCGATAGTTCTGTATTTAATACCATTGAATTTATAGAAGTCGATATAAGTCCTG
>JBKEAJ010000112.1:0-35347 GCA_047972135.1 Bacteroidales bacterium
CATGCTCAAATCTAAAGCCAAAAGGTATTGAAACGTAAAATGAACTAACAAAGGACACATTTGGGCTTTTAGGTTTTGAAGATACAATCCATCCTTAAAAGAATACCAAATAAGTAATGACAGCAGATACCCAAATATACTTTTAGAAGGTGCTTAAAAAAATTACAGGAATATATTTGGGTATTTTCAACACTCAAAGATTGTTAATATCGTAATGATTTTATTCACCATAATAATCATCACATTATTAATCATATACAAGTCCCTACAACAATGAAACCTCAATCTTATCGAGCACAATACTGATTACTACGTCCCTCTCGGTCGTCATTGCGAGCGTTAGCGTGGCAATTAAACTCTAAACCCGTATTTATATCATTACCCATTTCTAAGCCTTTTCCTCTCACATATACTCCTCAAAGGGTATTTCCAGCTGTATATATCTGGCAATGGGCAAGATATTTATATCTTCAATGGCAAGATTGAGGCTAACTCCTAGTAGTCTTATGGGCTTTTCTTTGTCTCGGTTTTCCATCAAGAGCTGTTTGGCAATTTGGAAGAAATCGGAGTCGGCAGTCAGTTTCTCATCAAAGCTCTTTGCACGTGTAATCTGAGTAAAGTCGGCGTATTTTATTTTTAGTGTTGCCGTTCTGCCTTCTGCATTGCGTCGTTTTAGTCGGATTTGCAATTCTTTGGTAATAAGCAGCAGTCTTTTTTCGAGTTCATTTTCGTCGGATATATCTTCAAAAAAAGTTCGTTCCACACCGATAGACTTCCTAATTCTATTGGCATTAACAGGTCGCTCGTCTACCCCACGTGCAATATCATAAAAGAATGCTCCACGCTTACCAAAATGCGTAACAAGTTCATTTTTAGTCATTTTCTTCAAATCTCGACCAAATAGAATACCCAAATCATTCATTCGTTTGGCGGTAGCCTTCCCCACTCCAAAGAACTTGTTAATAGGGAGCTGCTCCACATATTCCTCTCCATGCTTTGGTGTGATTACAAACACACCGTTGGGTTTATTCACATCCGAGGCTGTTTTAGCAAGGAATTTGCAATAGGACACACCCGCCGAAGCCGTCAGACTCAGCTCCTCAAATATCTCTTTTCGTATTCTGTTAGCTATAATCGTTGCCGAAGGTTGATTTATTTTATTCTCCGTAAGGTCAAGAAAAGCCTCATCTAAGGACAAGGGTTCGACAATATCGGTATAGCGATGAAAAATGTCATGTATTTTGGCAGACACCGATTTATACACATCAAAACGTGGGTAAACCACCTGCAAATTCGGGCATAGAGCTTTTGCACGAGTCATAGGCATAGCCGAGCGCACGCCATATTTTCTAGCTTCGTAGCTGGCAGCGGCAACCACACTTCTTGCACTTGCTCCACCCACAGCAAGAGGCTTGCCACGAAGCTCGGGATTATCTCTTTGCTCCACTGAGGCAAAGAAAGCATCCATATCTATATGTATAATCTTTCTGTCCACTTTTTCATTTCTGAGTCATCACTGCTGCTATCACCCGTCATTGCAAGCCCATGCCCACTAAAACACCACAACCCGCTAATTATCAAATCATTTCACTATCTCAACATCATTTTTAGAAGAACAATTTACGAATAAAAAATGAATTCCATACTGAAAATAGACTTGTTAGTACTTACATATTTTATATATTTGCTCGTATAAAATCTGCATTATGGATACAAAATTGACATTAAAACTTGATAAAACCGTTATTGCACATGCTAAAAAGTACGCATCAAACAGAAAAATCAGTTTATCCAAATTAGTTGAAAAATTATCTTAACTTCATGACTCACGAACAGGACGACGAATTTGAGATTTCTCATTTTGTGAAAATTATATCTAGTGGGACTAGTATCCCCTTAGACACCGACTCAGAAGCAATTAGTCCTAATGCTTACAGCATATAGCCTAGAGCATGTTACAATGAGATATTTCATAGAACTAGCATATTGCGGCACGGCGTACCATGGCTGGCAGATTCAGCCCTCCGCCAAATCGGTGCAAGAAACTATCGAGAAGGAGCTGTCTACCCTACTGCGTCAAGCGACAAGTATTGTCGGAGCAGGGCGAACCGACACAGGCGTACATGCCTCGTATTATGTTGCACATTTCGACTCACCACAAGAACTAGACAGCAAGCAAATTAAATTCAAGCTAAACTGCATGCTGCCCACAGACATATCCATTTACAACATTGAGAAAGTAAATGACAATGCTCATGCTCGTTTTGATGCCGTTTCAAGGACATATAATTATTTTATAAACAACACGAAGCATCCTTTTGGCAGGAACTTATTTTGGGATTTCCGACAGGATTTAGACATTGCACTAATGAACGATGGCTGTTCCTTTCTTGTCGGCACTAAAGACTTTACTAGTTTCAGTAAGTTGCACACCGACGTAAATAACAATATCTGTGAGCTACAGTTTGCCGAATGGAGTAAGACAGAACACGGTTATAAATTTGAGATAAGAGCCAATCGTTTTCTGCGCAACATGGTAAGAGCAATAGTAGGCACACTTGTAGAAGTCGGTTTACAAAAAATACCACCATCGGAAATTGAGGAAATACTAAGCAAAAAAAATCGTAAATTTGCAGGAACATCAGTACCTGCACAAGGTTTATTTCTAAGCGGTATTGAATACCCATTTCAAATCACAATAGATAATTGAAAAAGAGGCTGTTAGTCCAAAAAACTAAAAATCCAAATATCTGAAAATCTAAAAAAATGAGTACAATAAACATAGGCGACAGGGTAAAATTTCTAAACAGCGTAGGCGGAGGAATAGTGAGAGGCTTCCAATCCAAATCGGTAGCATTGGTGGAGGACGAAGACGGCTTTGAAGTCCCTACCCTTGTCAGTGAACTAGTAAAGGATAATAGCGGGAGCTACAGCGCAACACCTCAGCACGACGACACTAGCACAACAGTTTTGCAAAGTCCTCAAGCTCCCGAGCAAGAAGTGTATGAGCCTATCATCATCGAGGGCAACGACAAGCCAAACTTCTTCGTAGCATTTGTTCCCACCGACACTAATAATCCTGTGGGTGGAGAGATAGAGCTATTCATAATAAACGACAGTAACTACACTCTTTTGTTTAATTACAGCAAAAAGCACGACGACACTTTCATCTCTGTCGAGTCTGGTGATATAGAGCCAAATACAAAGCTCCTTATAGATAGTTACTCACAAAGTGATTTGCCGGATTTTCCAAAATTATATTTTCAGATTATTCCATTTTTATCAGAATCCAAAGAGCTGTCAAGCCCTTTCACTAAGGAGTTGGTGATAAGTCCCGTGAAGTTTTACAAAGAGAAGTCTTACCTTGAGAATGACTTTTTCAACGAGCATGCCATCATTTTCAGTCTGTCGAAAGACCTTGTGGCAGAAGACTTTGACAAAATCACCCAAGATGAATTTCGCAAAGTGCTAGCACAAAAGGAGCAGGAACCTACGCCCAAAAGGTCGGTCAACAAAAGAAAACGTACATCGGAGTTGATAGAGGTTGACTTGCATATCCACGAAATACTCGACGATTTTTTGGGTTTGAGCAATCACGAGATGCTTGAAATACAGCTTGAGCGTTTCAATAATGAGATGAAGGACGCTATCGCCAACAAAGTCAGAAAGATAGTATTTATTCATGGTGTAGGAGCAGGCAAGTTAAAGATGGAAATCCTGAATGAGCTAAAACGCAAATACGCTAAATATTCATATCAAGATGCATCTTTTAAGGAGTACGGTTTTGGAGCAACCATGGTGAATTTAATGAGATAAATTAGCATCATTTGATTTTCAATTTCAAATCGACAGGAGCAGTGAGTTTGCTCTCATTTCCCAAGCGGTCGACAGCTGAAACACGAAGTTTATATTTTTTGTTTTTTGCACCCTTCACTTTCTCAAAGTCAATACGGCTCTCGCGCGTTGTTTTATATATAAACTTGGCATTTTCCTTGTCGAAGTCGGCATCTGCATCATAAAGATAAACAAGATAGCTACACTTTTCGGCAGATGAATTTCTCCATTCTACTGATTTCTTATCACTTTGCGTGATAGTTGGAGCGGCAGGAGCTTCGTCATCCAGCCAGGGCATTAGTGGTTGCAGTGCAGGTTTGCTTAACATTCCACCCTTTAGTGTTTTCTGCAAGCCCAGCAGGTCTCTATTCAGGTGCTTTGCACTAAACATTGCAAAACCATCAATACCATAGCTACGGGATTTCTCAATTTGCTCAAGTATCTCTTTTGGGTTTCCCCAATCTTTATTGTTATTGTCCGAGTTCAACTTGTACAGTCCCAATCCCAGATAGTAGTTTCTATCGGCACACTGTCGTTTCCACCAATCGCTCAACACATCGAAGCCAGCATAGGGGTTACTTCTAGCCCAATATATTTGTACTGCAACGTAATCCAGCCATCCCATTCTAGCCCAGTAAGGCACATCGGCGTATAGGTCGTCGTACAACTGCACTCCACCACGGGTAGCAGAACCCTCCTCGTCGGTAGAGGCATTTCGCCACACTCCGAAGGGACTGATACCAAACTTTACATAAGGCTTAATGCTTTTCATGGAAGCGTTTACACTCCTTATAAAGCTATTGATATTAGCTCTTCTCCACTCTGCCAAAGTCTTTGTTGTATCTAGCCTGTCCGCAAACTGAGCCGAGTCGTCGAATTTCTGTCCTGAAACGGGATAAGGATAAAAATAATCGTCAAAATGCACGCCGTCGATATCGTATTTCTCCACCACTTCGGATACTATTTTTGTAACATAATCGGAGACTTCTTTTATTCCAGGATTTAGATATTTCTTTCCGCCATACTCCACTATCCAGTCGGGTCTAAACTTCTCGACATGCGCTTGTCCGTGTTCGGAAGTCAGGTTCATGGACACCCTGTATGGATTCATCCATGCATGAAACTCCATATTTCTTTTGTGTGTCTCCTCAATCCAGAAAGCGAGAGGGTCGTAGCCAGGGTCTTCACCTTCCGTTCCCGTGAGATATTTCGACCAAGGCGCAAGTTGAGTTTTGTACAAAGCATCGCCTGCACAACGCACCTGAAATATAACCGTATTGAAATTCATGGTAGCCATTGTATCAAGAATAGCAAGCGCCTCTTGCTTCTGTTGTTCTACAGATAGTCCTGCTTTTGAAGGCCAATCAATATTAGCCACAGTTGCCACCCATAGCCCTCGAAATTCGCGCTTTTGGGAGAATACAGAAGTTACTATTAATAGAAGTATTATAAGGATATTTATTCGTTTCATCTGTTTATAATTTGTTTTTTAATTGCCACATGTATCTCGCCAATATAATCATTATCGTATGTGATAACTTGTTCTCATGGTTCGTTTCATCTGTTTATCTTTTGCAATAAGCTGTAAGCTATAGGCTTTATGCTTTTGCTGTTTTTAATCATCTTTCATTGTGAGCGTAGCGTGGCAATCTGCTCTTTGTTGCAGGAGATTGCTTCGTCGCCAGCTTCTCGCAATGACGTTCGTTTATTTGGCTGTTATCTATTGTATAAATCTATTATCTAAACCTCAAACAGCCACCACCTCCCCCTTCGGGTACTTCTTCTTCGCAGGGGGAGAGTTTTTAAATCCCCTCCTCGTGGAGGAGGGGTGCCGCAGGCGGGGTAGTTTTTATTTTTATTATTCCTCCAGCTAAAGCAGGAGGCTATTCATCAATCCTCATAATTCATTAAACTTCAAGCAATTAAACTCTAAACTATTAAACAGTTCAACAGGGCTGTTTGCTTAAAGCGTACGGCATATAGCATTTTTAAATCTTAAACAGTTCAACTATTAAACAACTAAACCTTGTATTGTATTAAATATTACTCACTCTCATAATGTCGGCAAAAACTCCGGCAGCGGTAACGGAATCGCCTGCTCCATAGCCTTTTATCTGCAATGGCAGAACGTTGTATCTTTCGGTGGTGAATAGTATCAAGTTGTTGCTATCGGCAATATCATAAAATGGATGCGACTCATCGACTTCAACAAGCTCCACCACACCTTTAGCGTTCTCGAACTTAGCAACATAACGCCACTTTTTCCCTCTACTTTCCACCGCACTCCTCTGTTCTTCAAATGTAGAGTCGTATTCTTCGAGGCTTGTCCAGAAGTCTTCAAGACTACCATCGAAAAGCTCTTGCGGAATAAATTTCTGAGCCTCGACTTCTGCCATTTCTATTTCATAGCCTGCCACCCTAGCCAATATCACGAGTTTCTTGATAACATCGCTACCACTAAGGTCGATGCGGGGGTCGGGTTCGGCGAAGCCTTTTTCCATAGACAGTCTTACAGCCTTACTAAGCGGGACTTTTGAGCTAATGGTATTAAAAATAAAATTCAGTGTTCCTGATAGGGCAGCTTCAATTTTGACAATTTTGTCGCCTGAGTTAATCAAATCGTTAAGGGTGGTAATAATGGGTAGACCTGCGCCCACATTGGTTTCAAAAAAGAATTTAACACCTCGTTGGGTTGCTCTGCGCATTATTCGTGTAAAATCCTTTTGATTTGATGATGCCACAAACTTATTGGCGGCAACGACAGATATATTATTGTTTATCAAGTTATAATATAAATCGGTTACAGCATTTAGAGCTGTACAATCTACAAATACGGAATTAAACAAATTCAGCTCAATTGCTTTATCTGCAAACAGCGTAATATCAGAGCTTAAATCCGAACTTAACAGTTTGTCTACAGCTTCGTTGGGTGCTATACCGTCAACATCAAAAAGCATCTTTTTTGAATTGGCAATCCCTACCAGTTTCAACTTCAGATTTTTACTTTTAAGCAGCTTGTCTTGTTGTCCCGAGAGCTGAACCAGCAACTGTTTCCCAACAGTTCCAATACCCAACAAAAACACATTAAGCTCAGTGAACTGCGACAAGAAAAAAGCCTCATGCACCACGCTGATAGCTTTCTTCAATTCTTCTTTATTGATTACCCACGACACACTATGTTCGCTGGCATCTTGGGCAATAGCTTTAGCATTGACACCATTCTTACCTAGGGCTCTAAACAGTTTTCCGGATATTCCGGGATAGTTTTTCATATGTTCGCCGACAATAGCGACAACGGCGACATCCTTATCAAAGGAGATAGTACTTATTTCCTTAAACTTCAACTCTGCCTCAAACTCTTTCATCAGTAGGCTTTCGGCAAGTACTGCGTCTTGACTGCTAATTACCACACTGACCGAGCTTTCCGACGATGCCTGCGAGAGCATATATGTAGTTATCGAATGCTTATGCAGCTGAGTTATCAAACGCAACACCACCTCACTACCACTCAGCAGTCCTGTCCCGTAAATGGTAATCATGCAAGAATCGTTAATAGAAGTAACGCCTTTCACGGGATATTCGGAATCTTTAGTACCATCTTTATTTATCACCGAGCCGTCATGTTCGGGGGCAAAAGTATTTTTAATGCTTATGGGGATTTCATATTCCAGCACCGGCATAATGGTCGGCGGATATATGACCTTTGCGCCGAAATGCGCCAGCTCCATAGCTTCTGCATAGGTCAGCAAAGGAATAGTAAAAGCATTTTTTATTATACGAGGGTCGGCAGTCATAAAGCCGTTTACATCCGTCCATATCTCTAGCATAGAAGCGTCAAGGGCAGCTGCAACAAGAGCTGCCGTATAGTCCGAGCCACCTCTGCCCAATGTTGTAGTATCACCTTTATCATTAGAGGCAATAAATCCTGCAAGTACAGAAATCTTATCGGTAGTTTTTATGGTATTGGACAAAATTTCATAAGTCCTGTCGATATTTACAACATTACGTCCCTTGTTTTTATGGGTTTTGAAAAGTTCTCGAGAATCGAACCATTGTGCGTTCAGGAGTTTTGCCATTATTTGCGAGGAGATAAGCTCTCCGTACGCCACAATCTTATCCATCGTACGGTCTGTTGCCTCTTTCAGAATAGCGATGCCATCCAACAACTCTCCAAGTTCCTTGAGACAAACTTCAACTACGTCAAAAATATCGTTATCCTCAGGAAACAGTTGTTGAAGAGTCTTATAGTGAATATCATTGATAGCCTCAAATTCGGTTTGGTGGCTCAAAGTTGGCATTAGTGCCAGCTTCGTAGCCTTAATCAGCTTATTGGTAACTCCTCCCATTGCAGAAACAACAAGTACTACCGGCTCATCCTGTGATTCTACAATATTTTTAACACGCAACATCGCCTCGGCACTTCCAACCGAAGTACCCCCGAATTTTAAAACCTTCATATATTTACTTTGTCTTACTCTTCAACTTTTGAAATGGCTTCTCTAATCTTAGCTTCTATTTCCAATGCTAGCTCCTCGTTGTCTGCCAGCACTTTTTTTGCCGCTTCTCGTCCTTGTGCCAGTTTGGTGTCTCCATAGCTGAACCACGAGCCGCTTTTATTAATAATATTGTGATCAACGCCCATATCTACAAGCTCGCCTGTGCGTGAAATACCTTCGCCGTACATAATGTCGAACTCTGCTTTTTTGAAAGGAGGAGCCACTTTATTCTTTACGATTTTCGCTCTGGTATGATTTCCTACCACCTCATCGCCATTTTTAATTTGTCCGATTCGTCGTATGTCAATTCTCACCGAAGCGTAGAATTTCAGGGCATTTCCACCTGTGGTAGTTTCAGGGTTTCCAAACATCACACCGATTTTCTCACGCAATTGGTTAATAAATATGCAGCAAGTCTTTGTTTTATTGATACTTCCTGTCAGCTTTCTTAGAGCTTGCGACATGAGTCGGGCTTGCAGTCCCATTTTTGACTCTCCCATTTCGCCTTCAATTTCGGCACGAGGAGTAAGAGCAGCCACCGAGTCGATTACCAATATATCGACAGCTCCCGAGCGTATCAGGTTATCAGCTATTTCAAGGGCTTGCTCGCCGTCGTCGGGTTGTGAAATAAGGAGGTTATCGATGTCGACACCCAGTTTTTTCGCATAAGTAGGGTCAAAAGCGTGTTCTGCATCTACTATTGCTGCAATACCACCTTGTTTTTGGGCTTGTGCAATTGCATGGATAGCCAAAGTAGTTTTTCCCGACGATTCGGGACCGAATATTTCTATCACCCTACCCTTTGGCAGTCCGCCCACTCCCAATGCGGAGTCGAGTGCTACCGAGCCTGTCGGAATTGTAGGCACTTCCACTACCGGCTTATCTCCCAGCTTCATCACAGCCCCTTTACCATAGGTCTTTTCGATTTTGTCCATAGTGAGTTGTAGAGCTTTCAGCTTCTCACTTTGCTCGGTTTGTCCGGTCGTGTTTTCTTGTTTTTTTGCCATTTTATTTCTCTCCTATCTTTTTTAAAATTTGTTCTGTATGTTCTTTTGTTTTCACTCGTCCGAATATTTGGGTGATAACTCCCTCCTCATCAATCACATAAGTTTTGCGTATAACACCTATCACAATTTTTCCGTACATATTCTTTTCGCCCCACGCTCCGTAGGCTTCGAGGATTTTCTTATCGGTATCGGCAATCAGCCTAAACCCCAGATTATACTTTGTTTTAAACTTTTTATGCGACTCTACAGAGTCGGGACTAACTCCAAGCACCTCATAGCCTTTGGCTTGCCACATTTGGTAATTGTCGTTTAGATTACAAGATTCAGCTGTACAGCCGGGAGTATTATCTTTCGGATAAAAATACAATATCAGTTTTTCACCTTTATAGTCAGAGAGTTTCACTTCTTTTCCTTGCTCGTCGACACCTTTAAAATTCGGTGCTTTATCTCCTATTTCTAACATATGGTCTAATTTTCAAATTCCACAAAACGCTAAATTCATAGCAAGCACAAATATAAAGAAATAATTTGGGAATGAGATGTTGTAAAAAAAATCATCTTATCACACTGCAAAATACATTATATTTGTTCTCAAAAATAATAAATCAAATAGGAAAACATCTTGGTATTTACAAGAACAAATAATATAATTTGCTTAACGATAATCGGAGTTATTATTGTCATGATTTATTTTGCCATCGATCCTGCGAGTAGCAGGTTTCTTCCAAAGTGCCTTATACACTCACTTACGGCTTATCAATGTCCGGGTTGTGGTTCGCAAAGAGCACTCCATCAGCTATTGCACCTAAACCTATCAGAGGCTTTTAGGCTCAACGCATTGTTTGTGGTGGCACTTCCCTACGTTTTATTTGGACTTATTATAAATTTCATCAAAATCAACAATCGTAAAGTAAAAAACATCACAGACAAACTCTACGGCACTAAGGCGCTGATAATCTGCGCCTTGACAGCCACACTTTTTGGAATTATCAGAAATATTCTATAAGATTAAGGTTAAAAATATAAACAGATGAAACTCTCATGCAGTAGGCTATAAGCAATTTAATTATGAATGGTGAATTGTTAATGATTAATGGAATACCAAATAAACGAACATCATTGCGAGCGTTAGCGTGGCAATCTGCTCTTTGTTGCAGGAGATTGCTTCGTCGCCAGCTCCTCGCAATGACGGATGATTAAAAACAGCATAAAGCTTACAACTTATTGCAAAATAATAAATAAATGAAAAAGTATTATTACACAGAAAATGGCAAAACCTTTGGTCCACACACAATAGGCGAGCTAAAGATTTCAGGAATAAATAAAGACACTTATGTTTGGTTTGAAGGAATGTCAGAATGGGCACCTGCAAAGGACGTAGCAGAGCTTGCCGAGATATTTCCCAAAGCGCAAGAGGCAACACCGCCAAAATTTTCGAAGATCGAAAAAGAGAGTCCTAAGACTGTGAAGACAGAAGAACCGACACAAGAGCACACATTAAGTTCTGCAGCGCCTTATAGTTGGCAGATTCCCAATATAGTTCTTCTCATCATCTCCGGAGGCTGCAATCCACTCTCAATCATTGGTGTTATATGTGCAGCCAGTTCACTAAAGCACTCAAAAGAAGGGAACATCGCAAGGGCAAAAATCAATGCCAAAGCAGCCAAACTCCTCTTTATCATTCCCGTTGTTTTCTGGGTAATAATTCTCATATCCTACTTAGACTTAATAAGACTTGCTATGACTAGGGCTTTTGAGCAATAAGCATACACTACTATATTTCAACAACATACAAGATTAACGACATAAAAAAGTCTTACTCGATTTGCTTTATATAAAACTATATTTCTATCTTTACATTTGAATTGGAATGCAGTGAATAATTATGATTAAAAAGGTTTGCTTATACATATCGCTCTGCCTAGTCTTATCGGCTAAGAGCTACACTTATGCCCAAAATCAAGAATTTACAGAAATAAATTCGCTTATAAATCAAGGATTATATTCGGATGCCATTGAGCAAATAGAGTCCCTAATAAGCGACTATCCCGAATCGACAGAAGCGTCTCATTCGTACATTAAATATGCTTTTTGTCTGTTGGAAGAAAAAGAGTGTGGCGAGGAAACCGAGTATTGGCTGCGAAAGGCATCGAAAGAACAAATACTCTCTAACGAAGCACAACTAAATTTGCTGTACGGTAAATTCTATCATAGCAACAAGATGTGGAGCGAGGCAGAGGAAAGTTATAAGATATACGACAACATTGCTAGCAGAAAAGACAAGAAGAATAGTCATTTCGAAGATATACAATCTAAATGCAGCAAGCGAGAACTTCTATTTCAACCAAAGACGACATTGGAATCCGACGAAGCCATACGTCAAGAAGAAGAAAGGAAGCAAAAGCAGGAAGCAGAGCAAAGTATTAGGTTACAATATATCAGAAACAACTCGGCAAGCTACTCATCTATTGCTGAGTTTATAGTCAATTCAGACATAAAGTATAATTCCATCGAGCAGTTTAAAACTAACGAAGGCAAGTATTATTACTGCAAGGGTAAAGAATTAGAGAGTAAGATTTCTCAAATAGAGCAAACTATTGGCAAGGAGCGCAGTAATTATGAGAAATCGACAAACATAAGTGAAAAACAAGCCATCGCACAGGAAGTCATCAAGTTGGAAAAAAGTCTACTAAGCAATCAAAATACAAAGGACTCAATGTACAGTGCAGTTGTGAGTAATGAGAGTCTTTATTGGAACAATGCTCCAGACAAAGAAAAGACCGAATTTATAAATAACTACCTAGCACAAAACACTGTATCAGGCACTCCAGACATTGATGTTGCTATCAATAACGATACGTACACCTATGAACTACCCGAGCTAAAAACAAAAAAGCCTGATCCTGTAACTTACACCGTAGTTATAGCAAGTTATAAAAAGGCTCCAACCTACAGTATGAAACAACTCAACAGCAAAATATCTAAGACTAGAGATGTTGTATTATTTACTGATGTAGACAATATAAAATATTACACGGTGGGCAGTTTTAAGGATAAGAATATTGCAAAACAATTGCAAGCACAGTTAATGCTAGAAGGAGCAAAAAATGCAAAGGTTGTTGGATTTCTAAACAACAAAAGGGTTGATGAAAGTTCAACAACAGGGAAAGAATTAGGTACACCACTTCCAGGCACAGCAGATAAGCCTCAGCGAGGACAAGAAGTAATAAGAGTCATAGAATAACTAAGAACAACAATGCTTGCAGATATTTCAGAGACATCAATACAGAAACTTAGGGATGCTCTACTCAGCAATAATCTCCCTGGCGAGAAGGCACACGAACCGATGCTTCCTCCCACGAGAAAGCCCAACAGTCAGATAACTGACAAAGACACCTTTACAAGAAGTAGCACTGTATTGCTAATATATCCGTACAAGGGAGAAAGTTACACTTGTTTTATACGACGTACTTCGAAGATGAAGCATCATGCTGGACAAATAGGGCTACCGGGAGGGCGGCGCGAATTTATGAAAGAATCGGCATTACAAGCAGCAGTAAGAGAAACCGAAGAAGAAATAGGAATACCTTGTGATGACATAGAAGTTCTTGGGAAGCTCTCCAACGTGTATATTTCCGTTTCTAATTACAAGATGGAGCCTTTTGTAGGCTTGTTGCGATACACTCCGACCTTCAAAATCAGTGCGGGAGAGATAGAGACCCTTTACACACTACCCTTACAAAAAATGATAGATACACCTATTTCTCAGGTACGAATGAATTACAGGGGTGCAAAAGCAAAGGTTCCCGGCTTTGTCCACGACGATTTTATAATATGGGGAGCAACGGCAATGGTAATCAACGAATTTATAGAACTATGCAAAAAGTTGAATATTGCATAAGGTCTATCTCGTCTTTAATCGAAAAATCTCCATTTTAGACCAATCCTAAAAGTAAATCTATTTGATGGTAGGTTGTATGCAGTATATCTTTCTTCTTTCATAAACATCGATGATATGTTGTCTCCTCTAAAGAAAGCATCAAAGCGTTTAAGCCTGAAGGTCAGATATGGTGTCAAATATGGATATCCACCAATTTTGCTAGTATTTTGGCTATAAAATCGTCCTGTTGCGGGGTCGTATGCATTTCCGTAGAACTCAGTATCATATAGAAACTCTACTCCAAATCTGGTATAAAGCACCTTTGACAGGATAAATTTTGCAGAGATATTTGAGAATACACTTATATCTGGCAGTGGGACGGCAGCTTCATTTGACGAGGACTGCCAAAGCAGCTTAATTCGCCAGTCGAAGACCTTAGTTTCAAAATCTTTTTGCACAAATACCGAAAGGATATTTATTGGGTCTTTTTCCTGTACCGGCACGACATTATATCCGCCATAGATCAGATTTGTAAACACTCCATAATTAACTCCTGCGGTAGCATTAAGTCTTTTAGAGTTTAGAGTTCCTCCAAGTTTCATTTCTGTGGTATTCGAAAAGCTATTATGCCATATAAAGTGGTTTGACACAAAATCCTGCTCAAATACATCGGGAGCAATGGTATTAAACTCCGCATTTGCTTTAAGTTCTAATGTATCAAAGCTCAGACGCAGCGGTTTTTCTAGATATCCGGAGATATAGGTTGTTCCGAGTTTCTGTCCTGAGAAATAAAACTTTGCTTTCGCATTCCAATTCAAGAATTTACCCGTACTTTTTCCTATCTCGCCCCCCACAAAAGCATCTACAAAATTGTTTGAATACATATTTGCAGAATCAATAACATAAGGAACACTATCGTTAAGCAGTTGATTATACTTGACGGTTACAATATCTGCACCGGCATAAAAGAAAGCACCAGCAAGCCATTCTTTATCAGGGTTTTCATAATACTTAAGTCTGACAATATTCGACAGGCGCGTGTATTCCACCTTATCATTAGTCAGGTCAGCATTTAGATATGAATTATGATAGAAACCAGTGTCTATTTTCACCTCGTCGAAACTTCGTGTTGCAGTTTCATATTCTATTTGGTGTCCTATACCAAGTCTCGGAAAAAACTTATCGACACCAAGTTCCCTCACAGAATCAGGAATAAGCATCCATTGCTCCTGCGGCACATCTTTTTCTTCGACAATTTCCTTACGTCCAACTCTATACTCGTGGTTATAGGTAAAAATAGTGTTACTAATTCCGGACGTTACATCATACAGATTGACAGGCAGTTGGTCAGATTTTTCTGTCAAATCTCGAGACGCCTCATCGGTAAGTCCGCCATTTTCTTCACCCCTCACACTGTTGTATATAACACTAGCATAGGCGATATATTTATCTCCTTGATAGTTCATATTGAAAAGCACATTCATCGGTTTTTGCTGTTGATTCTGAAAGTCGCCGTTAGCTCTGGCTTGATCCCATCTAAAAAGGAAATTCAGTCTCTCATTCACATTCTGAGAATGCACAACATCCAATCTGTCAAACTGTTTAGTATTTTTATTAAGACTTTGGACATAGTAAAAGTATGTATATGGAGTAGTTGTATTCATAAACTCTACATCTTCAAACACATAAGTACCATATTGAAAATTTCGCAAGAAGTAGAATTTAGTGTTTACCTGCCTATCAAAAAAGTTATTACTCATTGCTGCACTTCCATAGTTTCCCACCTCCGTAACAGAAGCCTGCTCCATATATGGAGGATTAAACAGCTGATAATAGGCCATTGATGTATCGGGCTTTGCAAGTCGTACATTAGCACCATAGTCAAACACACTCCACGATTTTCTAACACGAGGGATATTCTTCAGTGCCTCCTCCTTTTCTTTTGCCTCCTCGTCGGAATCGAGTTGTTCACTCTCCTCCTTTTCATATAGTTCCCGTTGCCGTCTTTCAAAATCGGACTCTTCTTGGGCACTGACATAGTAGCTGAAAAGCCACACGATAGACAATATCAATAATATTTGCTTCATAAACTAAGGGCAAAGATAAAGTTTTTAGATGATTAAAAAATAAGAGTATTTATTTTCTATCTTTGCATACGATAGATGCGAGGAATATTTGATATAAATACTACACTTAAGAAAGAAGAAAAGAAAACGCGACAATGAAGAAAGATTTAATATCCATAACAGACTTTACAAAGGATGAGTACCTGCATGTCATTGAGCTTGCGGAGAAAATTGAGAAAGGCGACATACTGCCTTTAATAAAAAACAAAGTTGTAGCCTCGCTTTTTTTCGAGCCCTCCACTCGCACCCGCTTAAGTTTTGAAACAGCGATAAACAGGATGCGTGGTCGCGTAATCGGCTTCTCTGAGTCGGGAGCAACCAGTGTAACAAAAGGGGAAACGCTTCACGACACCATTAAGATGATTAGCGGCTACTCCGATATGATAGTCATGCGCCACCCTCTTGAAGGCAGTGCTCGATACGCATCCGAAGTTTCTGGCGTTCCTGTCATTAATGCTGGCGACGGAGCCAACCAGCATCCTACACAAACCCTATTGGACTTATATTCAATAAAAAAGACACAAGGGACACTCGACAATTTGAATATTTTTATGGTTGGCGACTTAAAATACGGGCGTACTGTCCACTCTCTGCTGATGGCACTATCAGAATTTGAGAAGCCTATTTTCAACTTCGTTGCCCCCCCTGAATTGGCAATGCCCAATGAATATAAGCGTTTTCTCAGCCAAAGAGGTATCGAGTATCATGAACATACGGAGATGGACAAAAATATTCACGATGCCGATATTCTTTACATGACAAGGGTTCAGGGCGAGCGTTTCACCGACCCCATTGAATATGAACAAGTTAAAAACACTTATTCATTAAAAAGTAATATGCTTGAAGGCACAAAGGATAAGATGAAAATTCTTCATCCCCTGCCCCGAGTGAACGAGATAGCGATGGATGTTGACGATAGTCCGAAAGCGTATTATTTCAAACAAGCCGAAAACGGAGTATATACGAGGATGGCAATAATATCATACATTCTTAATTTATAACAAGTTATGACAGATGACAAGCAACTACTGGTTAGTGCCATAGAAAATGGAATAGCAATAGACCACATTCCCTCCAATGTTTTATTCAAAGTAGTATCCATATTAAAATTAGACAAGGTCGAAAATAGGATGACACTAGGAGTGAATTTAGACAGCTCCCGCATGGGAAAAAAATCTATTATCAAAGTGTCCAATCTTTTTCTAGATCAAAAAGATTTAGACAAAATTGCACTTATTGCACCAACTGCTAAAGTAAATATCATTAAAGAATTTAAAGTAGCAGAGAAGAAAGAGGTCGTTCTCCCCAATATGCTAAGAGGCATCGTCAAGTGTATCAATCCTAAGTGTATTTGCAACCACGAGAAAATCGAAACATCGATGGAGGTCCTACCGGATAGCAACACTACCCTACGCTGCCACTATTGTGAGAAAATTATCAGTAAAGACAATATTGTAATACTTTAAAAACCCCAATAAAATGATTCAAAGAATACAGAGTTTATACATATTTATGACCCTCGTGGTGATATCCTTATTTTTCTTTTTGCCCATTGCCGATATAACAATTCCAAGCACCGGGCAGGATTTAGTTTTTTACGTGAAAGGTATTATCAGCAATGGTGAACTTGTAACAAGCCAGCTGCCGCTCATGATTTTACTGATTATCATACAGATGGTAGAGTTTTTGGCCTTATTTTCATTTAAGAAACGAGTTGCACAAATTCGCTTACTACTATTCAACGTAGTCTTGTTGCTCGGTTCTTATGCTTTGATTTATATCAACACCTATTTTATTTACTCCGACGGTATCATATCCCCCCGAATGTACATAGCCTTTCCTCTGATTGCGGCAATCTTTAATATAATGGCGGCAAGCAAAATAAAAAAGGACATCAATCTGCTGAAGTCGGCTGATAGAATCAGATAAAAAAATACATCTATTGTAACATTATCTTACTCTTGTTAGTCTAAGAAGCAAATAACAACAAGAAGTTTAATTTAAAAATTTGAGATTATGGGACATTTAGATGACATTTTAGTTCCACTGAGTGTATTTGCAATGGTAACGCTAATCGTGTACTTTACTTCAAAGTATTCATATCTGAAAAAAAAAGGCATCCTCGAACAAGGACGTAATATAGAAAGAATCAGCAATATTGAGTTCAAGAAGTCTAGGTTTCCTTATCTTGAAATTGGTCTAACAACCGTAGGAGTCGGATTAGGGCTTGCTATCTCTGTTATTTTTCAGAACTCCGATATACCTTCCGATTCAAAAGATATACTTACGAGAGCATTGGTACTAGTTTTCGGTGGCATAGG
Organism: Bacteroidales bacterium; assembly: GCA_047972135.1. GTDB lineage: Bacteria > Bacteroidota > Bacteroidia > Bacteroidales > Prolixibacteraceae > JBKEAJ01. The sequence goes on from JBKEAJ010000112.1 coordinate 17,665, forward strand.
CTTGATTTCCGGATCCTTTTTAGGTAAGTATCTTGATGGAAAAGACAAAAGATAGTGAAATAGACTTTGAGATTATCAGACAAATCAAGGATGGAGACAGTTCTGCGTTTCGGAAATTAGTTGACCGTCATAAAGACAAGTCCTTTTCCTTGGCTTGCTCTATTCTGCAAAACGAACATGACGCAGAAGATGTTTTACAAGAGTGCTTTATCAAAGCATTCAAAGGTCTTAAAAGTTTCAGGTTTCAATCAACTTTTGCCACATGGTTCTACAAAATACTCATCAACACTTGTAATACAGAGCTTACACATCGGCAACGTATTCACAAACTTTATACTGACGAAAAAAGCAGTTTAGAAATAGCTAATAACGATACAGGACATAATACCATTCTGAATAAGGAGCTAGGAAGCATAATAAACAACTGTATCGACAGTTTAAGTACTAATGAGGCTCTATTGTTGCGACTATTCTATATTTCGGAACTTAGTCTGAATGAGATAAAAGAGCTCACGGGTTTTAAAGATTCAAAAATAAGAGTTACCTTGCACCGTGCGAGAAAGCATTTTCAAGAAGTCTATGAAGCACGATACAATGGTTAATGCTAAAATATAAACATATGCAGGAAAAAGAATTAGATGAAATACTCAAAAGCGGAATAAAATCGCCGTCTATTAATTTCACAGATAATATAATGAGTGAAATATCAAAATTGGAATCGACGGAAAAGAATTACCACTTTCCTCTGCGGAAGGGACTTATTATAGCCTCTTGCATTGTGGTGGCAATACTTTCTATATTTGTAAAACTTCCAAATGTCCATCTTTCAGACAAAATTATAGAAATCCCCTCTTTTACTATGCCCATAATATGTCTTGTCATGTTTATTATTGTAGCACAAATATTCTATGACACGGATAAGATTGAAGAGCAGACTCAGGTTTAAAATACAATTCACAAATAAACTCCGTGAGTATCTTCTGAGAAATCGATAATATATTTTTTATTGGCTCTATGCGAATAGCTGGTCAGCACCTCATAAGGTATGGTATTCCATTTCTCTGCAATTTCTTCGAGAGCTATGTTTTCTCCGAATATCTCCACTGCGTCCCCCACCTTTATATCCAAGCCACTTAAGTCTACCATAAACATATCCATACATATATTGCCTACCACTGGTGCAAAATGCTCGTTTATATACACACGCCCTACTCCATTGCCCATTATGCGTCTATATCCGTCGGCATATCCTATGGGAACTACACCAATAGTTTTATCCTCATCAAACACTGCCGCACTTCCATATCCTATTGCTTGTCCTGCTTTTATTTTCTTAACAGAAATAATTTCAGATATAAGGCTTCTCACTGTTTTAAGTCTTTTGTCCATATGATTCAGACCTCCATATATCCCGATACCCGAACGCACCATATCAAACTGATAATGAGGGAGGCGCAAAACACCTGCACTATTCAGAATATGTTTTAAGAATTTATATCCCAATAGATTTTCAGCTAATTCACAAAACTCTAAATACCGACTAACTTGCTGCTCCGTTTTCTCATCCTTTTCTTGTTCATCCGAACATGCCAAGTGGGAATAAACAGACACAAGCTTAATATTGTCATGCTGACAAATAAGATTTAGAGCTTTTTCAAAGTCGTCCATCTCATTAAATCCCAGTCTAGACATTCCGGTATCTACTTTAAGATGGATTTTACACTTACGACCTTCTGCCCTGTCTACAAATTCTTTCAATAGGTCAAGATTAAAAATCGAAGCCTCCAAATCATACTTCAGGCATAAGTTAAAGTCCTCAGGATGAACATTCATCACCATTATTGGAACAGCTATATAGTTGTTTCTCAATTCAATACCTTCATCTATACTAAAAACTCCTACATAGTCTACACCCGTAACATTAGTCATTCTGCCTATAGGCACCAAGCCACATCCATAGGCATTAGCCTTGAGCATTATCATCAGCTTAGTCTGAGGCTTTATAAAACTCCTGTAAACATCAATATTGTTGGTAATACTTTTAACTTTAGTCAAAGACACTGTATGAGAGGTACTACCTTTAATGTAATCTACAACCCGTTCAGTCTCCTCGACATCTCCCAAAACAAAGAACACCTTGACTCCAACTTTTTCAAAAAATCTAGACTCTTCAAATTCCTCAAAAGTATCGAAGATGTCTAATAGAGACACGACAGCACTTGCATTTTTAGACTTAAATTTTCCTACTTTTACAAAAGACCTGACATTTAACTGTGAGTTTAGTTCCTGAAAAGTCAGAACCTCTTCGGATGTCATTGTTTTAAGCCATTTTGAGTTCGTATATATTATTGCAATTGGCACCTTTGGATATACGATAGTTGCAAGCTGCAACATATTCTTATAATCTTGCAAGCTTCTAACATTCTGAACATGATACACAAAAGAGTCATCTCTGCCGTCCTGTCCAACGATGATAGTTTTAGAACTCTTCTTAGCCATCACTATGTTTTCTAGTCGTCGTCGTCGTCATGAAACAGAGCCTGTCCAAGATTTTCGAACTTACGTCTATAATCTCTCATTGCTAATCTAATCAGCTCTATAGCTTCCGCAGCATCGTAGGTATGGGTAATTTCAGCCTGCCTGTCCTTCCCGGGCATATCTTTATATGTAAGGAAGTAGTGTTTCAGTCGCTCCACCACAATACTTGGGCATTCCGAAATATCTTTGAAATCGCCGTAGACGACGTCGGATTTAAGCACTGCTATAATCTTATCGTCAGCCTCGTTTCCGTCGAGCATTCTAAACCCTCCGATAGGTATAGCCTCAACAATAAAATTGCCTTGTGCTATATTTTTTTCTGTCAGAACACAAACATCAATTGGGTCTCCGTCGCCTTTAATACCTTCGCGTCCAGTTTTTTCCATACAATACTCGCCGACAGAGCGTCCGCAGTAGGTTTGTGGAATAAATCCGTACAATGCGGGCGTAACGTTGGAGTACTTCTGAGGTCTGTCCAGCTTGAGATAACCACTAGATTTATCAATTTCAAACTTGACAGTATCCGTCGTTACTATCTCAATAAATGCTGTAAATATTTCAGGAGCATTATCTCCGATATGTACACCATGCCATGGGTGAGATTTATACCTCAAGCCCATTAACTTACCTATAGGATCCGAAAAAGTATCTGCCATAATAGTCGACTTTAGTTTATTTCTGCCAGCAAATGTAATAATTATTTTTATCTATTTTATTTAGATAATGTTACTCAGCACCAAATTCCATCAAAAATGCTTTTATAAATCCATCTAAATCTCCATCTAATACAGCCTGCACATTACTGCTTTCGTGGCTTGTACGCACATCTTTTACCATTTTATATGGCTGCAAGACATAGGATCTTATTTGCGAGCCCCATTCGATTTTTTTCTTTTGAGATTCGATTTTCGAAGTTTCCTCTTGGCGTTTACGAAGCTCCATTTCATAGAGTTGCGACTTTAGCAGGCGCATAGCATTTTCTTTATTTTGTAGTTGTGAGCGACTTTCTGTATTCTCTATTACTATTCCGGTGGGAGCATGTTTAAGCCTGACACCGGTTTCAACTTTATTGACATTTTGCCCTCCTGCACCTCCCGAGCGGAAAGTATCCCATGAAATATCAGAAGGGTTGACTTCGATTTCGATAGTATCGTCAACAAGCGGAGCCACAAAAACTGATGTAAACGAGGTCATTCTCTTACCTTGTGCATTGAAAGGCGATATTCTCACCAGACGGTGAACACCGTTTTCGCTTTTCAGATAGCCGTATGCATATTCGCCTTCTATTTCTATGGTACAGCTCTTAATTCCTGCTTCGTCGCCGTCGTTCATTTCGGCAACTTTCACCTTGTAATTGTGTTGTTCTGCCCAACGGGTGTACATCCGAAACAGCATTTCTGCCCAGTCATTACTTTCAGTTCCTCCTGCTCCTGCGTTAATGCGCAGCATGCAACTCATTGAGTCCTCCTGCTTTCTGAGCATATTGCGAGTCTCCAAGTCCTCCACTGCTGTCAGCGTTTTAGAATACTGTAGCTCTACCTCGTTATCATCGGCTTCACCAAGCTGATTAAACTCATAGAGCACCTCCAGCTCTCCCAGTTGCTCTTCGATATTCTCGTATCCCGTAGTCCAGCTCTTTATTGCACGAATATGGCGCATTTGCTGTTCTGCTTCTTTTGGATTGTTCCAAAAAGCAGGGTCTTGAGTTTTCAGCTCTTCCTCTTTGAGTTGATTTATTTTAGCATCGTAGTCAAAGATACCTCCTTAACGCATCCCGACGCTCTTTAAGCTCATTTAATTGCTCTTGACTTATCATTTTTCTTAGTTATTCAAATTTACTAGGCACACTCTTTGTTTGATATTTCTTTAGATAATCTACTGCATCTTGCTCTGAATCAGTTACAAAATAAAGTTTCCTAAAGTCTTCGTTTGCAAAATGTTCTTCATATATAGTCTCAAACATTGCGATAAGATTATCAAAATACCCGTTTTTATTGAGAAAAACAATGGCGGGATTAATATAATTAAGTTGTTTGAGCGTTATCACCTCCAGCACCTCCTCCAAGGTTCCAAAACCTCCGGGTAGAGTTATAAAAGCATCACTACGTCTGCGCATTTCTTCCTTTCTGTCCTTCATGTCGTGCGTAACAATCAGCTCATCGCAATATTCTGATGCTAAGTTCATGTTATTCAACTTCTCAGGAATAATACCTAAAGTTCTGCCTCCTACCGACTTAGCCCCCTCCAATGAGAGGTGCATCAATCCGACATTACCTGCACCATTAATCAAAGTAAATCCGTCAATAGCCAAGAGCCGCCCCATTGTGTGAGCTGAGTTTTTATATATGTCGTCAACCTTATTGCTCGACGAAGCGAAAACACAAACGTTCATTATTAAGCATCGATGTTTGCATATACCGCATGCGTTTCGATAAACTCCCTGCGAGGCGGCACTTCGTCGCCCATAAGCATTGAGAAAATACGGTCGGCTTCGGCAGCATTTTCGACAGTAACTTGGCGCAGTATACGAGTTTCGGGGTTCATCGTTGTATCCCAAAGTTGCTCGGCATTCATCTCACCAAGACCTTTATACCGTTGTGTATGCACCGAGCTTTCGTTGCCGTCTGTCCATTCTTTTATTGTAGCTAAACGCTCTTCGTCATCCCAGCAGTATTGCTCTTTCTTCCCTTTCTTCAACAAGTACAGCGGAGGAGTTGCAATATACACATTCCCGTTTTGTATTAGCTCATTCATAAAGCGGAAAAAGAAAGTAAGAATAAGAGTTGTAATATGGCTGCCGTCCACGTCGGCATCGGTCATTATCACAACCTTATGATACCTAAGTTTCTCGGTGTTCAGAGCTTTCGAGTCTTCCTCTGTGCCAACCGACACACCAAGCGCCGTATATATATTCTTAATTTCGTCATTTTCAAATACTTTGTGCTGAATAGACTTTTCGACATTCAGAATTTTTCCTTTAAGCGGCAGTATTGCTTGAAACTCGCGGTTTCGTCCTTGCTTTGCCGTTCCACCTGCCGAATCTCCCTCGACAAGATATATTTCGCAGTCAGCCGCATTACGGCTAGAGCAGTCCGACAGCTTACCGGGCAGTCCACCGCCCGAGAAAACGGTTTTGCGTTGCACCAGTTCACGTGCTTTGCGGGCAGCATGCCGAGCCTGAGCGGCAAGAATAACCTTGCTTACGATGGATTTAGCATCCTTAGGATTTTCTTCGAGGTAGTTAGCAAGCATCTCGCTAACAGCTTGGTCAACGGATGAGCTAACCTCTGAGTTTCCTAGTTTTGTTTTTGTCTGCCCTTCAAACTGAGGTTCACCAACCTTAACAGATACAACAGCAGTAAGTCCCTCGCGAAAGTCGTCTCCGCTAATTTCAAACTTTACTTTGGACAGCAAACCAGAGCTTTCGGCATAATTCTTAAGTGTACGTGTAAGTCCACGACGGAAGCCTGTAAGGTGTGTTCCGCCCTCGATAGTATTGATATTGTTTACATATGAATGGATATTCTCAGTAAAGGAAGTGTTGTAATGCAGTGCCACCTCAACGGGAATATCGTTTTTCTCGGTAACGATATGTATAACCTCGTCGATAAGCTTCTCTCTATTTTTGTCGAGGTACATAACAAACTCTTTCAGACCGTCTTCCGAGTGATAACGTTCATATCTGTATTTTCCGTCTTCGTCTTCTTCTCTTTCGTCGGTTATTGACAGGGCTATACCCGCATTCAGATAAGCTAGGTCTCTGAGCCTTGCCGACAGGGTTTCGAACTTATAAACAGTTGCAAGAAAAATCTCTTCATCGGGTTTAAACGTGATTATAGTTCCTGTTTTATCAGACTCTCCAACAATCTGAATATCACCTTGCGATACTCCTTTGGAGAACTCTTGCACCCAAATTTTGCCCTCGCGATGCACTTCTGCTCTGAGCTTAATCGACAGTGCGTTAACACATGATACCCCGACTCCGTGAAGTCCTCCCGACACCTTGTAAGTGCCTTTGTCAAACTTACCTCCTGCGTGTAGCACCGTTAGCACGACCTCTAGGGCTGATTTATTCTCCTTGGCGTGATGACCTGTGGGGATACCTCGTCCATCATCTTTTACGGTAATGGAGTTATCCTTATGAATTATAACATCTATATTCTTACAGAAACCTGCAAGAGCCTCGTCTATGGAGTTATCAATAACCTCATAAACAAGGTGATGAAGACCTTTTTCGTTTACATCACCGATATACATCGATGGTCTTTTGCGCACTGCGGACAGACCTTCCAGCACCTGAATATTATCGGCTGAATAATCTTGAGGCTGCCCTTGATTTTGATTGTTTTCTATTTCTGACATAAATTTGTTTTCAGTATTAAAAGCCGCAACAACGATGTCTTAGCGGCTACAAACAATTTTGACGTGCAAATATACAAAATTTCGCACTCACGGCGAAGCTAAAATGGAGTATCTTGTCAACAATTGTTTATAACATATAAGAGTATCTATATTTTGATATTTCGAATCAATGTTGTTACTTTGCCACCTACTAATCTTGTACGCATTACACCATAATTGACCAGCAAGCAGGGATGAAAAAGACCAACAACAACTACAACAAACTTCATTTTCAGGAATTTTTTAACGATTACTTCCCGAAAGTAAAATCTTTTGCTCTTCAAATTCTAAAATCAGAAGAAGATGCCGAAGACATTGCGCAAGATATCTTTGTCAAGATATGGGAGAACCCTGAGCTTTGGGCTGACAAAGCAAAATCCGACAGCTATCTATACGTTACAACACGAAATCAGATTTATAATTTTCTTAAACATAAAACTGTCGAGCTCAATCACCTGGAAGCGACTGCCCGCAAGATGCAAATCACAGAACAGAAACAAGTAGACCAAAGCGACGAGCTGCATGCCAAAGAGTTGGAACTACTAATCCAGATGGCAATCGAAAATATGCCAAAGCAGCGCAAGCGCATTTTCTTAATGAGCCGGCAAGACAACATGAGCAATCAGGAAATTGCCGATAAATTAAACATCTCCGTTCGCACTACGGAACACCATATATATCAGGCACTTCAAGACCTAAAGAAAATAATTCTATTCTTTTTTATTATCGGACTAAGCATGTCGACTTAACAAATTGAGTCTCAAACAAATAGAGTTAGAGCAATATTCAATCCTCCCGAATCACCGCTGTAAAGTCGCTCCAAATTTCCACCTTGAACGCCCTAATATCACGAACAGACTTCTTAAACCAGTCTATTTTTTTTAGTGCTTCAATGCCTCGATACAAATTAGCCATATCATCATTTTCAGTCAGATACACACTTCCTTGCGTACTATAGAATTCGTATTTCCGAAGTATATTTTTCACCTCAAAATAAGAGTTATTATATGGTTCTCCATAATGTTCTTTAAGGTCAGATATAACCATATCAGAAGCTATTGCAAACATCTGATTTTAGTTAGTGTTATACGGGTAAGAAGTATTTTTCCTCTCCAAAAAATATCCTACCCAATTTATCCTTGATTGCAATAACAATCCCTCTGAAAGGGTTTTTTTCAACATCTATAACCTCCCCCTCAATCCAGTCATTTTCACCTGTGAGCTTCGGAGAGACCTTTGCTTTATCACCTTTTTTCATGTGTTTATATTTTGCAATAAGCTGTAAGCTATAGGCTTTATGCTTTTGCTGTTTTTAAATCATCCGTCATTGCGAGCGTTAGCGCAGCAATCTGCTCTTTGTTGCAGGAGATTGCTGCGTTGCCAGCTCCTCGCAATGACGTTCGTTCGTTTGGTATTACATTAATCACTTACAATTCACCATTTACAATTAAAAAATGCTTGCTTCACGTGTCCCCACTTTAATGATAATACACCAACAAAAGTAATAAATTTATTGATGCATTCAATTTGATTTTTTTTTTTTCATAATCGGACTAAGTATGTCGGCTTAACAAATTGTTTATATAGTGAGAACATATAATTCAGACTATATAAATATTTAGTTGAAGTGGGAGAAAATATAGAAAAGATAATACGGACATTCATCGGCTCCGATTTCTCTGAGCAAGCGTCGGCTTCATTTCATTCTTGGTTGCTAGACGATGGGCACAAGAAGGGGAAAGTCCGTGTGCTACGCAAGCTGTGGGATGAAACTGATGCTAAAGCAGACGAGAGTACTGACACATCATATCGACAAGTCCTAAAAAAAATCAAGGAGCAACAACAAACAAGTCTAAAAGCCCACAGGCTCAGCATTTTAAGATATATTGCAGCGGCTGTCATTCTTATAGCAGTATCAGTGGGAGGGACTTTCTGGCTCATGCAGGGACAGACTAACAGTCAGCTTGATGTAAAAATGGTAGAATGCTATGCCAAGAACGGAGATACCGACATACTATCATTACCCGACGGTAGCACAGTCCACTTAAACTCTGGTTCATATATTATATACCCCGACAATATGGAAGGCAACACCCGCACCATATTTTTGATAGGAGAAGCACACTTTGATGTTGCCAAGAATCTGGAAAAGCCTTTTATAGTAAAATCCTCAAACCTTTCGGTTACTGCATTAGGTACAAAGTTCAATGTAAAAGCCTATCCCGAGGATGAATGCATCACCGCGACCCTTATCGAAGGCAAGGTGAGCGTAGACTGCCACGGCAGGAACTACATTTTGACAGCTGGACAAGAGGTTATATTCAACAGAAACTCTGATGAAAGCCAACAACTAGATGCCAATGTAGACATTACAACAGCATGGCAAAGGGATGAAACAATCTTCAACAAATCTACATTTGAAGAAATACTTAACACCCTAGAACATCGCTACGGCGTAGAGTTTCGCAGTCCAAAGATGAAATATAATGAAGATAGGTACAACTTTGTCTTTAAGGAAGGAGCAGACATTAACGAGGTCATGAATGTTGTACAAACCGTAGTCGGCAGATTCAAATATCGCATAGATGGCAACATCTGCTATCTATACTGGGATTAAGAACAATACAGAGATAAAAATACTAAGCAAAACAATAATATATGAACACAAAAAAAGGTATCCGGAAAGGCTGGTACCCTATTCCGGACACATCGTAGAAAAGCTTTCAGCATCAAAACTGATTAGTCAGAAGTTACAAACAGACATTTAAGTTTAACACTAAAAACGTTACAAAGATATGGATTTATATTTAAAACATGTAAAACGATATGCGTTCATCATTTGTCTGCTATTAGTGAGTACAGCACTATCTGCCCAAGACAACAAAAGAGTAAGCATAAAAAACAGCGACATTACTCTACGGGCAGCCTTAGCAGAAGTTCAAAAGCAGTCGGGGATGTCGATAGCCTACAACGATTCCCAACTACCCAAGACCACAATCTCTCTTGATTTGGATTCTCAACCCCTTGAAACAGCTCTACAGAGCATTCTAAAAGGGACAGATTTTTCTTATTCTATTGAAGGCGACTACATCATGATTGTTCCTAGGCAAAAGGAACAACAAGTATCAAAAAGAAAGGTCAGCGGAACGATGATAGACCCAGATGGCAACCCATTAGTGGGAGTCGCAGTCATGGAGAAAGGCTCTAAAAACGGTACGATTACCGATATCGACGGCAACTACTCGCTAACAGTACTCGAAAATGCCACACTTAAATATTCATATTTAGGTTATCAAACCATAGAGAAGAAAGTCAGTGAAGACGGAGATATCAGTCTCACCATGAGTGAAGATGCCGCGATGTTAGACGACGTGGTAGTAACCGCCTTAGGCATCAAACGCCAGTCGAAGGCATTAGGCTATAATTTAGAAAAAGTAAGCTCTGATAAAATTACCACCGCCAAAGATGCCAACTTCATCAACTCCTTGACGGGTAAAGTTGCCGGACTTCAAATCAACAGTTCCTCAGGAGGTATAGGCTCAGCAACTAAGGTAGTTATGCGAGGCTCAAAGTCTATCTCCAAGAACAACAACGTTCTATATGTTATAGACGGAGTTCCCTTATTCAATCAGAGTACAGGAGGCGTAAGCACAATCAATGGCGCTCCCGAAAGAGAAAGTATAGCCGACATCAACCCCGAAGACATTGAAAGCATGTCAGTATTGACAGGACCGTCGGCAGCAGCTTTGTATGGTAGCAATGCAGCAAACGGAGCAATTTTGATTACTACAAAAAAAGGTAAAGTTGGAAAAGCAACAGTCACCTTAACGAACAATACCGATTTTATGAGTCCCTTTATCACACCACGTTTTCAGAATACATACGGAAATGTTTCAGGGGAATTTTCAAGCTGGGGAGATAAATTGGAGACTCCATCCTCTTACGACCCTCTAAATTTCTTCCGTACGGGCTTTAACACAACTACCTCTTTATCAGTATCAACAGGTACAGAAAGAAATCAGACTTTTATCTCGGCGGCAGCCACCAATGCAGGAGGACTGATGCCCAACAATGATTATAACAGATATAATGTTACTTTCCGTAATACCTCCAAATTTATCAACGACAAGCTGACTGCCGATATTGGAGCTAGCTACATAAAACAAGACGACCAAAATCCAACCAGACAAGGGGAATATCTTAACCCACTAATACCCTTATACTTATTTCCACGAGGGGAAGACTTCTCGGCAATGCAGCTATATGAGCGTTACGACGAAAGCCGCAATATCCCCATTCAGTACTGGCCTTATGGAGATACGGGCATGCAAAATCCTTATTGGATAGTAAACCGCAATATGTTTATCAACAAGCGAGACCGCTACATGATGAATCTTAACTTGAAATATGACATCATAGACGGTTTAAACGTAGCGGGACGTGTACGTCTAGACAATGAATATGGCATTTATGAGAAGAAACTTTATGCTGGCACTTCTGGTCAGTTTGCTCAAAAATATGGAAATTATTCAAATGCAAAACGTCAAAACAAGCAAGTTTACGCCGATCTTATTGCCAACCTGAACAAGAGTTTCGGCGACTTTGATTTGACCGCTAATCTTGGAACTAGTATTTCCGACCTCCAATATAATGCATCAAGCTACGGTGGTCACCTAAAGCAAATACCTAACTTCTTTTCTGTCGACAATATCGACTTAACGGCAGCATCATCGGGAGTAAATCAAACAAGATGGAGAGAACAAACACAGTCTATTTTTGCCAGTGCCGAGCTAGGTTGGAGGAGCATGCTTTATTTGAGTCTTACGGGGCGTAACGACTGGGCATCGCAGTTGGCAAACACCGAGCAATCGTCGTTCTTCTACCCATCGGTAGGACTTTCGGCAATTGTAAGCGAGATGCTAAAAATGCCAAAACAAATATCCTATCTCAAACTCAGAGGCTCTTACAGTCAGGTAGGTTCTCCAATATCACGCAATATTTCAATTCCGACGTACTCATATAACAGTGGCGGAGTATTGCAGACTATCTCTCGCTACCCCATCGATAAATTATACCCTGAGATGACAACATCCTACGAAGCAGGGCTTGACACTCGCTTGTTTGGCAATCGCATAGAGTTGAATGCTACTTACTACAAATCAAATACGAAAAACCAGACCTTTGAAGTGCCAATATCTTCTTCAACTTCGTATACGAGCATGATTGTACAGACTGGAAACATTCAGAATCAAGGACTTGAGCTAACCTTAGGCTACAACGATGAGTTTTTCGACAAAAACCTACGCTGGAACAGCACAGTAACCTTCTCTTTGAATAGAAATAAAATAATAAGTCTGGCAGGCGATTTAAGAGACCCCATAACAGGAGCTGTTCTAGACATGCCCGACATGAAACGTTCTGTGGTAGGCTCCTACTTTATGAAACTTGTTGAAGGAGGGTCGATGGGCGACATTTACACCACCAAGCTATTCTACACCGACAACCAAGGAGATATTTACGTTGACGATTCGGGAAAATTCGGAACTCCCGTGACAGGAGAATTTAAGCTCGGAAATACCAACCCCGACTACAACTTAGGTTTTATGAACTCCTTTTCTTACAAAGGCATCGATTTAGGCTTCTTAATAAGCGCACGTGTGGGAGGAGAAGTTGTTTCGGGTACCGAAGCAGTATTGGACTACTACGGAGTGTCTGAACGTTCGGCAATAGCTCGCGACAATAGCGGCATACAGGTAAACAACGGACTAATGGATGCTCAGTACTACTATCAATTTATTGGCGACGGCGGTGGCGGTTCGGGCATGATGTCTCAGTATGTTTATAGTGCTACTAACGTTAGATTACAAGAGTTGACACTTGGTTATAATCTTCCTAAGAAATGGTTTAACGATTTACTTAGCGTAAAAGTCTCATTTGTAGGACGTAACTTATGGATGATTTATAACAAAGCACCTTTCGACCCGGAAGTTATTTCTTCTACGGGTAATTATTTACAAGGCTTTGATTACTTTATGATGCCTAGTACTCGCAACCTTGGCTTCAGCGTCAAAATAACATATTAAGAGGTCTATTTTTATTAACGTGAGGAAAAACAATAATAAAATGAAGAATATAAAAACTAAAATAAAGATGCGTTTTACTCTTGGCTGCCTAATCTGCATAATAAGTCTCGGGCTAGCATCATGCACTCAAAATTTTGAGGAGTACAATACCAATCCCGACGAGCCTACCGACGGCATGCTCGATGGCGACAATTTCAAGATAGGTGCTTTCTTCCCACAAATGCAGATATCTGTAATCCCGGGAGGCGGAGGAAATCCAAATCAATTTCAGGTTTCACAAAACCTAACGGGCGATGTTTATTCGGGCTATATGGCAGGCATCGGAGCATGGAACAACGGTAAGAACGGAACGACTGCCGCTTTTGTAATCACTGACTGGCAGGACATACCATTCAACCGAGTTTTGGCAAGCTCAATAAGTGCCGATTTGAATGTCAAGCGTCAAGTGGGAACAGACATTTCCAACCCTGTTATTGCATTCTCAACTATATTAAAGATAGCTTGTGTTCACAGGTTTGCAGATATGTTTGGACCTCTACCCTACACTAAGATAGCAGAAGGAGGTTCTTTGGAGATACCCTATGATTCGGAGGAGGTTTTGTACAAGTCATTTTTCCAAGAACTGACAGATGCCATAAACACTCTCACCGATTATACCAAAAAGAATCCCGGAGCAAGCCCGATGGCAGACTACGACTTGGTGTACGACGGTGATTATGTGAAGTGGGTTAAATTTGCAAATTCCTTAAAACTACGCATGGCTATGCGTTGCAGCTATGTAGACCCGACTTTGGCACAAACCAATGCCGAAGAAGCTGTTAACCACGAGTATGGAGTTATAACAGAAAATGCAGACAATGCAGAGCTTAAATCCGGAAAGGGCATAGTGATAAACAACCCCATACAAACTGTTTGGGACACATACAGCGACTGCCGTATGGGTTCGGTTATGCAGTCTTATCTGACAGGATATAACGACCCTCGCATCTCGGCATACTTCAGCCAAACCACTATCAGTGGCAACACAGGATATTTTGGCGCTCGCACAGGAGTTGCTATCACCAACAAAAACAGCTGGACGCAGTTTTCTGCTCCTACGGGCAAATTTGAAGACCCGATAGTATGGCTAACGGCGGCAGAATGTTCTTTCTTAAAAGCAGAAGGAGCATTGAACGGCTGGAACATGGGCACTACACCACAAGAAGCCTACGAACAAGGCATACGTTTGTCTTTTGAAGAAAAAGGAGTTTCGGGAGCAGACAGCTACATGCTAGATAACACATCCACTCCTGCAAACTATACCAACCCTGTATTTTCAGCTCACAGTGCAAGCGCAAAATCTACCATTACCATTAAATGGGATGATGCAAGCACTGAGGAAAAGAAAATAGAGCGCATCATCACTCAAAAGTGGATTGCTCTATATCCAAATGGAACGGAGGCATGGGCAGAGTATCGCAGGACAGGCTATCCCGTACAATTCCCGATGATTGACAACTTTAGTTCAGACGTTGACAATCAAGTTGGACCTAGAAGAATACCCTTCCCCAACTCAGAATACCTACTCAACAATAGCAATGTTTCTAATGCGGTTCAGTTGTTAAGCGTTCCTTACGACGGAGGTGGCACACGCCTATGGTGGGATGTAAAAGCACATTAATGTAAATATTAAATCTATTACAATGAAGATACAATTTAAACAAATAATCTTATCGGCAGTGCTAGCACTTGCTTTTACCGCCTGCTCCGACTGGACAACTCCTGAGGCTGAGGAGCTACAGAATCTGGCAGACAACTCTAGCACAATTGAGAAAACTGAGGAATACTGGGAGAACCTTAGGGCATACAAAAAGTCTGACCATCAACTAGCCTTTGGCTGGTATGGCTATTGGGATGGAGGTATAGGGACTACTACTAGAGGCTCTTTAGCCAGCACACCTGACAGCATGGACATAATCTCCATCGTGTCAAAATATCGTTTCCCATTGGATGAAAAACGCATTGCAGATATGCGTTATGTGCAAGAAGTAAAAGGCACAAAAGTGGTCTTTATGCAAGGAATGCAGAATATTCTATTTGGCTTGCCAAATGACACCTCGGGCATAGTTCCCTTTGCCAATGCTCTTTGCGACACCGTAGATAAATATGGTTATGACGGACTAGACTTGGACTACGAACCCAATTATGGAGGCTCCGGTTTCTTTGATAATAAGAATTATGTTCTCCGTTTTGTTCAAGAACTAAGTAAACGACTAGGACCTAAATCAGGGACAGACAAACTCTTAATACTCGACGGTGAAGTTGCTTTTATCCTACCCGAAGTTGTACAATACTTTAATTATGGCATATCTCAGGCCTATAGGTCAACAAACAATGCTAGTTTAGATAGCCGCTGGACAAAAACGAAACCATTAGGTTGGAAACCCGAGCAATATCTCATTTGCGAGGAATTTCAGCAGTATGGAACTACCGGAGGAGTAAACTTTACCCTTCCATCCGGCGAAGTAGTTCCTTCATTAATTGGCATGGCACTATGGCATCCCGAGGATGGTAAACGTAAAGGAGGTTGTGGTACATTTATGATGCAATTTGATTATAATAATACGCCAGACTACAAATACATGCGTCAAGCAATTCAAATTATGAACCCTGCAGTTAAATAAAACAATACGACTATGAACAATAAAATAATAAATACAGGCTTTGCTTTATTGCTGTTAGCTTTTATCATTTCTTGCAGTCCTGAATATGAAGCTACAGACAACGGCATCTATTTTGGCGAAGCACAAGAGGGTAACTCCAAGAAAATCACAATAAAGAATGATGGCGCAGAAACTAACCTATACTTGAGTTTGGCGGCACCTAAAAGCGAAAATGTAAGTGCCACAGTAGTAAGCGACACACAGGTACTGGATGAGTTCAATAAAAAGAATGGCACCAACTACTTGCCACTACCGGAAGGTTTCTACACTTTGAGCGGCAACGAATGTATAATAGAAGCAGGAAAACTATCGTCACCACTTATAGACATCAAAGTAAATGCATTCGACAGCACATTATTAGAATCTGAGAAATATGCCATCCCTGTAAAAATAGCTTCTTCTGATGGAATTAATATCCTAGAACCATCTTCAGGAATGGTAATAATATGCGACAAAATTATCTACACTAAAGCCTTCTTTTCTTCAGGAGGAGCAACAGGTGCTAGTCCTACATATGCCTATACAGTTGCAGAGGGAGATGCTCTCTCAGACAATTTACAAAGTTGGACCATTGAGTTTCTTGTATATGCTAAGTCATTTAGTCTTAATAAACATATTATGAGATTTAGAGATGATAACAACAAAGCCACTTTATTTTCTCGTTTTGGAGAATACAGTCGTCCGGTCGACGAAATTCAGTTTAAAATCCTCAACGTCCCCATATACGGAACTAAACTGTTTACTCCCCAAAGGTGGTATCATGTAGCACTTACCAATGATGGGACGAATCTTAAACTATATCAAGACGGAGTGCTAGACGCAGTATTGCCTAAACCCGAACCTGGTACAAAAGACACATGGCGTGAGTTCCATCTTGCAAATGGTAGTGGAGGAGCAATGAGTGAGTTCAGGATTTGGAACACGGTGAGAACACAGGCTGAAATAGCAAATAACATGTATGCGATAAACCCTGAAACAGAAGGACTTATAAGCTACTGGAAAATAAATGAGGGTACAGGGGGTGTTGGCTCCAAAATCATTGACCACACTAACAACGGACGCGACCTCACTTTGAAAAAAAGTGGCACATGGAGGGACGTAACTTTCCCACCAGAATACTAAGTCCATAGAATTATATTAAACGAGGGTGTCCCACAAGGACATCCTCAAAATAAAAACACTATTAATCATAAAAGATGAAGAATATAAGAAATATTATAAAGAATACTCTACTTATTGCTTTGCTGGCAGGCTGCTTTACTGCCTGCAACAGCGATGACGAGTTAAACTCTAAAGAGCTATTTGTATATCTGCGTAATTGGACAAATGAGACTATCGATGTTCAGCGTTCGTACACTACTAATGGCGATTATAGTATCAAAGGCACTGATAGCATAAGATTCATGGTTTATCTCTCAAGAGAAGCTAGCGTAGATGTGCAAGCAACCTTGGATGTGGATAGTGCTGCTGTTAGTACCTACAACCTAGAGAATGAAACTAACTATAAGGTTTTTCCCGAGAGTGCGGTCATAAATTTGGGGCAAGAAGTAATTATTCCTGCCGGCTCTATGCAAAGCGACTCTGTGAAGATTAGCTTTGATTATAGCAAACTTGAACCGGGTGAATACCTACTACCTCTAGGCATAACATCTGTTCAGTCAGAAGACAAAGGGATACAAGCCAGTTCGACCACAGGAACAGTCTTTTATAAATTTAACATATCAATAGATAACATCAACAACTCTGATGTCTCTGTATCAGGCACAAAGCTAGACCGCTCGGGCTGGAAAATTACAAGCGACGACATGGAGAATGCGAGCACATTCCCCGTTACAAATATAATAGACGGAGATGCTGACACGTATTGGGAAGGCACAAAAAACACAAAAAGCTCAATCATAGTGGACATGGGGCAAAAACAGGATTTAAAAGGCTTGTCATACCGTTTTAAAAATGCCA
>JBKEAJ010000113.1:0-1606 GCA_047972135.1 Bacteroidales bacterium
AAACAGCGTTTTACCATCGCTCACCATACCCGACACATATCCGGGCAAACGATTATACTCTAAATCTTTCTTCCATACCAACTCGCCGCTGTTGGGATTAAGTGCATACACAAAGCCCTGCATATCAGTTGCAATGACAAGCCCCTGCGCAATAACAATCGTATTCTTTACCGAATTAAGAGTTTTATACTGCCATAGCTTCTTTCCCGTCTTCGCCTCTAGAGCCACGACAAAACAGTCCTTTGCGTTATTATCGTCAAAACTAGCCGTAAACACCTTATTATCAACCACAACAGGCGAGGTCATATAGATATTTCCTCCGATGTTTGTTGTCCATGCCATAGACATTTCACCCACACTAAGATTGTTATAATTTCCATCGTGTGCAGGATTGCCCGACAGGTTCTCCCAATTCCCACCTAGTGATATATTATGGCTGTCTTCCTGCAACTCAAAATCTTGCATATCTCTAAGCACATCCCCACCTTTGAGGAAGGCTTCGGTGATTATTGTGTACTCTCCTGCTTTTTCGGTTTTCCACTCTCCCTGCCAATTCCAATCCGACTGTTGCTGCAAAGCTATCCACCCTTCCTTAACCGACAGGTCATGCCAATTAGGAGATTTGCCTTTCTCCCAAATACGACTTCTTACTTTTTCGACAGGAGTACCACTATGATAAGCATTTACAGATAAGCTTAGCGGGCTATCGGGCGTAAAGCTGACTTTGCCTTCTTGCGGTGAAACCACAGTTAGCTGTTTGTCAACAAAAGTCCACACAAGGCGCGAGTTCGTATTACCACTCTCATCGACATCGACAAGTCTAAAGGACGACGGCGAGTGGTCGATACCACCTTTGGCGGCAGTGGCTGTACCATACGAGGTAACACCACTATTGCCGTGTTTTTTCACCATATTTATATGCCAATGCCCATAGAGCCATGCCTTTAGATTATAGTCTGAGAAATTAAGCGTTTTGCCCTCGCCATATTTAAATACAAAATCCTCGTCATTAGTGAGCAGTGTGTGATTAAAAACAATCTTAGGCTCTTGTTTTGGGTATTTATCCATCAGGTTTTGTAGCCATCCGCCAATATCATCTGCCGTGTAAGAGGGCTTACGGTCGCCACCCATCATTGGAGTAATAATAAACAGAGTATTCCCTTCTTCGAAAGCATACCAAGCAGGACCGAGATTTTGCTCATAAAACTGCTCGCCGTAGTCTCCATCTACCAAATCGTGATTTCCAAGACAGTAGTAAAACGGCACTCCCATAGTCTCAGAGGTGATATTATCGGCATGCCATTTAATACCTCTTTTGTAGCAAATATCACCTGTATGAATTATAAAATCAGGCTTGCTAGTTCGAGCATACTCTTTCAGTTCATTCACCCAATCTCTATACTCAAAAGTCTCTGTATCAGAAACCTGAATAAATTCTACTTTATCACGGACTTTCTTAGTAGTCATTGCAAAAAGCAGCTTCTTAGCACTATTGCCACTAATAGGGATAAACCACTGCTTGCAAGCAAAATCTCTTGGTTGATAGACAGTTACAAACCTTGCTCGCTCCCACCCTTTGAGCGAGAATGAGCCGTCATCACTTGTA
>JBKEAJ010000114.1:0-5094 GCA_047972135.1 Bacteroidales bacterium
TCGAGGGATATTATAGCCGACAGTGTTGAATATATGTGCAATGCACACACGGTCGATGCTATGATTTGCATTTCCAATTGCGACAAAATTACTCCGGGCATGCTGATGGCGGCAATGCGTCTGAACATCCCGTCGATATTTGTATCGGGAGGTCCTATGGAGGCTGGTGATGTTGATGGCGACAAGTTTGACTTGGTTGATGCCATGGTTATGGGAGCGGATGAGGAAGTGAACGACGATTATTTGGAGCGAGTTGAGCAGAATGCCTGTCCCACCTGCGGTTCGTGTTCGGGCATGTTCACCGCCAATTCTATGAACTGCCTGACTGAGGCATTGGGATTATCTTTGCCCGGCAATGGAACGATTGTGGCGACCCACTCCAATCGCTTGGCTCTATTTGATAATGCGGCTAAGCGCATTGTCGAAATGGCAAATGCCTACTACATCGACAACGATGATTCGGTGCTGCCTAGAAGCATTGCCACACGCGATGCTTTCACTAATGCGATGCGTCTTGACATTGCCATGGGCGGATCTACCAATACGGTTCTGCATCTTCTGGCAATAGCTCAAGAAGCCGAAGTCGATTTTACAATGCAAGACATAGACAGACTCTCCCGCATCACACCAAATCTGTGTAAGGTTGCGCCAAACGGCATCTACCACATTGAGGATGTGAACAGGGCAGGGGGAATATTGAATATCCTTGCCGAGTTAGACCGTGCAGCATTGCTGCATTCCGATGCTAAGCGGGCAGACGGTTTGACACTTGCAGAAGCCATGAAGAAGTATGACATAATGGCTGAGGGAGGAGTCAGTGAGGTCGCTAAAAATATCTACGGTTCAGCACCGGGTGGATTTACAAATCTGAAATTGGGTTCTCAGTCGAAGCAATATATTGAGTTGGACAGAGATAGGAAGTCGGGTTGCATTAGGAGTGTGGAGCATGCCTACAGTGCCGATGGTGGATTGGCGGTGCTTTACGGCAACATTGCCGAAGACGGCTGTATCATCAAAACGGCAGGAGTAGACCCTTCGGTGTTTTTTTTCGAGGGCAAGGCTAAGGTCTTTTATTCTCAGGAGACTGCCGTCAATGGCATCTTGGGTGATGAGGTTCAGGCAGGCGATGTTGTGGTTATCCGCTACGAAGGACCAAAGGGCGGACCGGGCATGCAGGAGATGCTTTATCCCACGTCCTATATCAAAACTATGAAACTCGACAAGCAGTGTGCATTGATTACCGATGGCAGGTTTTCGGGTGGGACTTCGGGCTTGTCCATAGGTCATATTTCTCCTGAGGCGGCAGCAGGTGGGGCGATAGCTATTATTGAGAATGGTGATAGGATTGCCATCAATATACCCAAGCGTAGTATTAAACTGCTGATAAGTGACGACGAACTACAAAGAAGAATGGATGCCGAAAGAGCAAAAGGCAAGGATGCTTTCAAGGCGACAGGGCGAGACAGAGTTGTGTCCAAATCTTTGAGAGCCTATGCGGGTCTTGTGTCGTCGGCAGACAAAGGAGCAGTGAGGTTGATTGATTAGTAATAAAATAAAAGATATTAAATAAACGTTTATGGATATAGGGCATGCTCTGTCTCCATAAGCGAATAAAAACAAAATAATATGAAAGGTTCACAGGCAATAATCCAAGCATTATTGGAAGAGGGCGTAGACACCATCTTCGGTTATCCGGGAGGAGCGATAATGCCGGTTTACGATGCGATTTACGATTATTCGGCAGAGATTAATCACGTGTTAACACGCCATGAGCAAGGTGCAGCACATGCAGCTCAGGGCTATGCAAGAGTGTCGGGAAAGACAGGTGTCTGCTTTGTTACATCCGGACCGGGAGCAACAAATCTTGTTACCGGTATAGCTGATGCAATGATAGACTCAACGCCACTGGTCTGCATTTCGGGTCAGGTTGCTTCGCCATTGCTGGGAACTGATGCTTTTCAGGAGTCGGATGTTATCGGTATCACTATGCCCATTACAAAGTGGAACTATCAGATTACCGATGTCAACGAAATATCATGGGTATTTGCAAAGGCGTTCTACATAGCGTCTTCTGGTCGTCCAGGTCCTGTTGTGATAGACATTGCTAAGGACGTACAGTTTTCAGAAATAGATTTCAAATATGAAAAGTGTAGACAGGTCAGGAGTTATATGCCTGACTATCCCATTAACAAAGCGAAGGTTGCAGAGGCGGCAGAGCTAATCAATAAGTCTCAGAAGCCTTTGTTGTTGTTGGGTCAGGGAGTGTTAATTGCCAATGCGGAGAAGGAGCTTTTGGATTTTGTTGAGAAAGGCGGGATACCTACGGCTTGGACGCTTCTGGGCTTGTCGGTAATGCCAACAAATCATCCTCTGAATATGGGTATGTTGGGAATGCACGGCAACTATGCGCCAAATGTTCTTACCAATCAAGCAGATTTGATAATTGCTGTGGGCATGCGCTTTGACGACAGGGTAACAGGGACATTGAGCACCTATGCTAAGCAGGCAAAGATTATCCATTTGGAGTTAGACCCTGCGGAGATAGACAAATTGGTAAAAGCCGATGTTGCCATATTGGGAAATGCTAAACGTTCGCTGGTGAGACTCAGTGAAGCTATCGAGCAGAGCGACCACAGCGAGTGGGTTCAAGAATTTAAGAGGCTTCATGATGTTGAGAACGAGAAAGTTATAAACCTGGATGTCAACCCTGTGAAAGAGGGTCTTACGATGGCAGAGGTAGTGCGTCGTGCTAGCGAGGCTACCAATGGCGAGGCTGTTGTAGTAACCGATGTAGGTCAGCAGCAGATGATGGCAGCAAGATATAGCATATTCAACAAGAGTCGCAGTTTTGTGTCCTCAGGCGGTTTAGGCACGATGGGCTTTGGACTTCCTGCTGCGGTAGGGGCAAAGATAGGAGCACCCGACCGCCCTGTCGTTCTAATTGTGGGCGACGGAGGTTTGCAGATGACAATTCAGGAATTGGGAACTATTGCGCAGGAAGAGCTTGATATAAAGATAATTGTGTTGAATAATCATTTTCTGGGGATGGTGCGTCAGTGGCAGGAGATGTTTTTTGATAAGCGTTACTCCTTTACAAGTCTGAAAAACCCTAATTTTGTGGGAATTGCCGAGGCATACGGTATAAAAGCAAGCTCGGTGAAAAAGCGTGAAGACCTACAAGGAGCTATCGACACGATGTTTGCTACTAAAGGACCATATATGCTGGAAGTAGTGGTAGAGAAAGGCGACAATGTATTCCCTATGATACCAAATGGTTATTCGGTATCAGATATTTTGTTGGAGCCTTTATCTCAGGAATAATTTAAACCCTTAAAACACAAGCAAATGCAAAAAGAATACAATATATCGGTTTTTACGGAGAACCACATAGGACTTTTGAATAGGATAACAATAGTTTTCAGCAGGCGCAAAATAAATATTGAGAGTCTGACGGTTTCAGAGTCGGCATTGAAAGGCATATCCAAGTTTACCATAGTGATTAATACTACGGAAGACCGAGTAAAGCAGGTAGTTAATCAGATAGAGAAAATCGTGGACGTACTGAAAGCCTACTACCACACCAACGAAGAAATGATATATCAGGAGATAGCTTTGTATAAAGTGCCGACCGACAAGCTCTTCGACGGAAATCAGGTTGAAACGATAATACGAAACCATGGAGCGAGGATTTTGGAGGTCGACAGAGATTTTATCTTTATCGAAAAGACAGGACATCCCGAAGACACTCAGCGGCTCTTTGATGAGTTGCAGTCTTTTGACATACAGCAGTTTATTCGTTCGGGGCGAGTGGCAATAACGAAGTCTCCTATCGAGAAATTATCGGTATTCCTAAAAGAGCGAGACGAGTTGTTGAAGTCGATAAATTGATATATAGATTTCGGATGACGGATTTTCGGACAAATGAAATTAAAAAAAACACATACAAATAAATAAGATTATTATGGCAGTATTAAATTTTGGGGGCGTTGATGAAAACGTGGTAATGCGTGAAGAGTTCCCATTGAGCAAGGCTCAAGAAGTGTTGAAAGATGAAGTTGTAGCGGTGATTGGCTATGGAGTTCAAGGTCCGGGACAATCCTTGAATCTTCGCGACAATGGTATCAATGTGATAATAGGTCAGCGTAAGGGATCAAAGACATGGGACAAGGCAGTTGCCGACGGCTGGGTGCCGGGCAAGACCTTGTTTGAGATAGAGGAGGCATGCGAGAAAGCCACTATTATTCAGAATTTACTTTCCGATGCAGGACAGATCGCCGTTTGGCCTACCATTAAGAAGCATCTTACAACTGGGAAAGCACTTTATTTTTCACATGGTTTTGGTATCACCTATAAGGAAAGGACTAACATTGTTCCTCCTGCCGATGTTGATGTTATTTTGGTAGCACCCAAGGGTTCGGGGACGAGTTTGCGCAGGATGTTTGTCGAGGGAAGAGGCTTAAACTCTAGCTATGCCATTCATCAAGATGCTACGGGCAAGGCTTACAACAGAGTGATAGCACTTGGTATCGCCGTTGGTTCGGGTTATCTCTTTGAGACGACTTTCAAAAAGGAGGTTTACTCCGACTTGACAGGAGAGAGAGGCACTTTGATGGGAGCAATACAAGGCATTTTTGCAGCTCAGTATCAGGTTCTTCGCGACAACGGGCACACTCCGTCGGAGGCTTTTAACGAGACTGTCGAGGAGCTTACACAGAGTTTGATGCCACTTGTTGCCGAGAACGGCATGGACTGGATGTATGCAAATTGCTCTACCACAGCACAAAGGGGAGCCTTAGACTGGTGGAAGAAATTTAGGGATGCTTCCTATCCTGTGTTTGCAGATTTGTACAAAGAGGTGGCATGTGGCAATGAGGCACAGCGTTCGATAGACTCCAACAGTCAGCCTGATTATAGGCCTAAGTTGGAAGCTGAATTGAAAGAACTCCGTGATTCTGAGATGTGGCAAGCCGGACAGACCGTTCGCTCGCTACGCCCCGAGAACGAGAAGAAATAAATTTAGAGTTTGGTGATGAGTGGTCAGTGATGAGTGAATCGTCATTGCGAGCGAAGCGTGGCAACCTGTTCTCTGTTGCA
>JBKEAJ010000115.1:0-2600 GCA_047972135.1 Bacteroidales bacterium
CCCTGCTCCCAGATAAAATACTCGCCCACCCTCCTTCACTCGCTCCACACATTGCTCCACTAGCTTTTCGATGCTTGGAATGCACTGCCTCACAGCTTCTGCAATCTTTGCATCTTCCTGATTGATAGACACAAGCAGTTCTTTTGCCGACATCTTGTCAAGATTGTCGTACAACGATGATGTTTCTGTTATTTTTTTCATGTGTTTATATTTTTGCTATAAGCTGTAATCTATAGGCTTTTGCTGTTTTTAATCATCCGTCATTGCGAGCGTTAGCGTGGCAATCTGCTCTTTGTTGCAGGAGATTGCTTCGTCGCCAGCTCCTCGCAATGACGTTCTTGTATTTGGTTGTGTTCATCATATCATCGTAGTATCAATTAAATTTCGATGATATTCCACCAAGCCCTTAATTGGCTCTTGCTCTACACGCCCGATGCTAAGCCCTAGTTTTTCGGCTTCTGATTTTAATATTGTACTAAAATGATATGCTATGCTGCCGACAAAATTAATCGGCATACTCCTTGCATTATCATATTGCAACACATTCCGCTCTAGGAAACTCCTAAACTCAGTTCTCACAATATACTCTATCTGAGGTGCATCTATATTGGTATTCATAAACTTAGTGAACTGCGCCAAAAAACGATTGGGAAACTCCTTTTTATATACTGATGCCAATATATCGGCATAGCTTAAACCATATTGCTGATAAAATCGACTTGTTAGACTATCCGACAGCTGATTTTTGAGTAAATCGCCGATAAAACGCTTGCCCAACACAGCTCCACTACCCTCGTCGCCCAAGATAAATCCAAGCGGAGAAACGTTCTTAACAATATCCCGACCATCGTAAGAACAAGAGTTGGAACCCGTTCCAAGTATGCAGGCAATGCCCTTCTCCGACTGACAAACAGAGCGTGCTGCCCCCAACAAATCGCTATTGACATCAATATCCGCATTCTTAAAAACGCTGTGCAAAGCTCGCTCAACAATGGAATTTACCTCTGCATTGTTACAACCCGCACCATAAAAATATATCTGCTGAATTTTGCTTGTATCAATATCTACAAAGCTCTCACCGACAGACTCTTCAATCTCATTCTCAGTCTGATAATAAGGATTTATTCCCTCAGAAAGTATCATTCTTCCACCGTCAACACTCCATTTGGTCTTTGTCGAACCACTGTCTGCTATCAATATCATAAGTATACTATTAGTTTGTACGACTCCCGACAAAGGTAAGAAAACTGCCGATTTTTCACTATATTAGCCAAACATTAAAAGGCAATGGACTTAAAATCAAATATAGAGAGTATCCACCGAAGACAGTTGGAGACGAGTGAAAGCATAAAGAGAAACTTCGCTCTTATGCAAAACATCCTTTGCAAAGAGTATCGCTGGAACTCCTTTTCATATTCGGTGCAATGCAATCCCGAAAGAATACGCTCGTCGGACGCTAAAACCGATAAAGTCAGTATCAGCAAACGCCCTTGTTTTCTGTGTAAGACTAACAGACCGACAGACCAACTTGCATACAATTACTTGGGCAAATACGAGTTTCTCGTGAACCCCTACCCGATATTCCCCCTTCACATGACAATAGTGTCGGCAAAGCATGAATATCAACTGATAGAAGGACATATCGCCGATATGCTGTCGATGACCAAGCAACTCGACGGATATTTCCTGCTCTATAACGGCGAGAAGTGCGGAGCTTCGGCTCCCGACCATTTTCACTTTCAACTGGCAGAAGCCAAATATCTGCCAACGCTCGAAGAAGCAAGAGACCCGAGAAACTTCGCGCCTTTATACTCAAATCCGGATTGTGCACTCGAAGTGTCCAATTATAATAATTACAAACGTAGCATATTACTGATTAAAGGCAAAAGTGCAACAGACGTAGTGAACTCATTTGAAACAATCTATAAAACATTATTTAGTTTTAAGAGAGAGGATGAAAATGAGCCAATGTTTAACTTAGTGTCTTCGGTGGTAGACGGCGAGATATATTTATTTATTATTCTGCGTGAGAAACATAAACCCTCACACTATTTTCTTCCCGACGACAAAAAAATTATCACAAGCCCTGGCACTGTCGATTTGGCAGGAGTGTTTATAGCTCCTCGTCACGAAGACTACGAAAGACTGACGAAAGAAACTCTTGAGGATATTATAAAAGAGGTGTCCCTGCCAGAAGATAAGTTTGCAAAAGCGGTAAGAGCAATAAGACATGAGATGATGTGGTGATGGGAGAATGTTGTCTTGCGCAGCTTGTCATTAAAAAAGCCCCCCGATAGTCGGGCGACTATCGGGGGGGCGGGGTATGTATATATGTGTATGTATGTTTTGTGAGCGTGGGATTTGCTCATTTCGGTGGGTATTATATGTATAAGAAATTTACTTTCGTTTTATGCTATAGGCTGTATGCCGTATGCTTTTGCTGTTAATAATCTGCCCTTACAGGGCGCATATTGTCTTGTCATTCCTTTCCCCATGGCGTTGCCATGGGCTGAACTGATTCAGGCTTTCAGCCTGTAACAGCAGCCCACATCGCAATATATTTTTGCCGTCATTGCGAGCGTTAGCGTGGCAATCTGTTC
>JBKEAJ010000116.1:0-4073 GCA_047972135.1 Bacteroidales bacterium
CACTAAGATGGGACTCACACTGTCCGACTATGTAGTAACGGAAGCTGGCTTTGGTTGCGATTTGGGAGCAGAGAAGTTTCTCGACATAAAATGTCAGTCGGCAAAACTAGCTCCCGATGCAGTAGTATTAGTGGCTACGGTCAGAGCCTTGAAATACCACGGAGGTCATCCACTGGACAATATACACAAGCCCGACATGGAGTCGCTTCGCAAAGGGATGTGTAATTTGGAGAAACACATAGAGAATATCAAGAAATACACTCTTACTCCTGTTGTTGCTATCAACAAATTTACCAGCGATAGCGACGAAGAGCTAAATTTCATTAAATCGCACAGCAAAGAGTTGGGAGTCGAAGCAGAGATTGCCGACGTATGGGGACAAGGCGGCGAAGGCTCAAAGGCACTTGCCGCGGTTGTTGCTGACGCATGCGAGCAGCCCAATGGTCCAATCAAGTTTATGTACACAAAGGAGGACAGTGTAGATTCAAAAATTGAGAGAGTCGCTCAGGAGATATACGGAGCAACACATGTGAGTTACAGCGACACAGCAAGAAAGAAGCTAAAAACCATCAGCGAGCTAGGTCTCAACAAACTCAGTGTATGTATTGCCAAGACGCAATATTCATTTTCTGACAATCCTGCTTTGATAGGTCGACCTCAGCATTTTACAATCAACATCCGCGACATCGAGATAAACACGGGAGCAGGTTTTGTAGTCCCAATCGCCGGACACATAATGCGGATGCCTGGGCTGCCTGCCATTCCTGCTGCCGAAAGAATTGATATTGACAACAGCGGAAACATTACGGGGCTGTTTTAAAAGATGTTCCGACAGTATATAAAGGCATATTTATCAGCCAATCTTCATTTCTATAATCAGACATTGATGTTCTAAGTGCTGTTCTAGGTTTGTATTTATGGCAATATGCTTTCAGACTTTTAGCTTGTAGATTCTCCTCAGCCTTCACCTCTATTGGCACAATCTCCCCCGCATATTGAACAAGAAAATCCAGTTCGGCAGTACCTTTTTCTGCCGACCAATAATAAATCGGCAGATTTGGCTTTGCCCCCAATTGTTGAAGCACATATTGCTCGGTCAAAGCTCCCTTAAACTCCACAAATATATTATTCCCATCGAGCAGAGTTTTAGCATCCAAATCTCCCATAGCCGCCAACAAGCCTAGGTCTAGCATGTACAATTTGAAGGCAGAATTGTCAGCATAAGCCTTCAATGGCATACCTGGTTTCGACACTCGATTTATTTTATAAGCCAAACCACAATCTAACAGCCAAGCAAAAGCCTGTTCATAGTCTTTAGCGCGAGCACCCTTCTTCACTACTCCATAAATAAACTTTTTATTTTCTCTTGACAACTGCGTCAGTATAGAGTCCCAAACCATACGTAAACGAGGTACAATTTCGCTCGGCGCATGTTTTGAGAAGTCTTGGTCATAAGAAACTAGTATTTGCTTTTGGATATGCCGGACTTCGTCAAAGTCCTCATTTTGCACAAATGAAGCTACAGCCTCAGGCATTCCTCCCACATAATAATACTTACGCAACAGCCCAATATATCTATCCTTAAAGGTTTTAATAAGCTCCCAGTCTTTCTTTTTCAGAAGCTCCAACAAAGGTTTTTGATTCATTGCCAAGAGAAACTCCTCAAAATTGAGCGGATATAAATTAAGAAAATCAACTTTCCCCACAGGGAATGATTTTGTACTGTGCATGGCTATCCCTAACAGCGAGCCGGCAGCAATCACGTGATACTCAGGAGCATTCTCACAAAAATATTTCAAAGATGTCAATCCTCCTTCAGCTTCCTGTATTTCGTCAAATACGATAAGTGTATTTTCGGGATTAATCCGTATCTCTGTCTCAAGCTGCACAGCCTCAATAATACGAGAGATATTAAAATCTGAGAGAAATAAGGACTTTAAGGTTTTTGATATTTCAAAATTGACATACGCAATCTGCTTATACTCAGTTTCTCCAAACTTCTTTATTAGCCAAGTCTTACCTACCTGACGAGCTCCTTTCACAATAAGTGGTTTCCGCCTAGCCTTGTTCTTCCACTCCTTTAAATACGCTATTGCCAATCTTTCCATTTTTCTTCAATTAAAGTCAGACATACAAAAAGTCCTTTGACTTTTTGTTGCAAACATACAAAAAGTCAAATGACTTTTTGTTGAGATTTTTCAAAAATAAACCTTCAAGTGTATTATGCACTTGAAGGCTTACAGCTTTACAGCCCACTAAATTCGATACCTTCAAAGAGCATACAAGGTATTTTAGTACTTGAATATTTAAAGGGGTCGTTGCCCAGTTCTACTAGTCTCTGCCATAAATCTTTGGAGTTTCCTGTAACATTCATCTCATTAATAGGCTTGACTATTTCGCCGTTTTCAACAAGCAGTCCGGACACACCGTATGAAAAATCCCCCGTTGTCCCATTATTATTTCCACCATTAAAAGACGTTACAATAATTCCATTTTTCACATCCTTTGTAATCTCATCTATGGGGCGAGTGCCAAGAGCGATTAGCAAATTCGAAGTAGACCCGCCATTGGGAGTCCAATCCAGTTTCCGACCATAGTAATTATCTATATAATAATCTTTTAGCACACCTTTTTCAATCATCACCCTTTTCTTGGAAGCTATGCAATCGCCATCGAAATTGCGCGATGCCAAAGCACCTACAATAAGCGGGTCGTCAGTAACTGTCAGCAGTTCCGATGCAATTTGCTTATCTTTCATTCCTTCGAGGAAAGAGGCTTTTTGTTGTATTGACGAAGCTCTCATCGGACCGAAGAACTGCGAAAGCAGTCGACTTGCCACTCTATTTTCGACAAGCATATCATACTTGCCCGACTTAATTTTTTCCTGTCCCAGTTTGCGAGCTGCATTGCGGGTTGCATTACGACCTATCACGTTGGCAGACGGCAAGGTACTGAGCATACGGTCGTAGGCATAATCGCCGCCTTCGGGTTTTGCATCACCGTCGTCCATACTGACACTGCAATATATCTGCACCCCCGACCAGTCGCTAGTGCCATTGAAGCCTTTGGAGTTGACCCTAACACTATTACCTATCCAGTCGTAAACAGAGCCTGTTGCAGAAATCACTTTCTCATTTTCTGCCAATGCGGCGTCCTCCAATTCCTGTGCTATTTTTTTACGTTGGTCTGTGTTAATATCGTTTACTGACTTGTCGCATGTTTTCAGGTCTTTAAACTCGCTAGGATAATACTTAGGGTCTGTGAGGACTCTAAATTCGTCGGCTTCGAGGTGTTTTGTCATTGCAATGCCCTCATTAACAAGCTTTTCCAAATCAGACTTATTCAGTCTATTTGTAGAATGCGAGGAATATTTGCCATCAATAAAAATCTTTAGAGAAAGACCTCTCTCCACATTCTCCTGTATTTTTTCGACTTTACTTTTTCTTATTTCCACCTCAGTAGACCGAGACGAAGAAATAGACACTTCCGCATCGCTAGCACCTTTCGTTTTTGCTAAATTCACTAGCCATTGAGCCAGTTCTTTATCGTTTGTTGTACTCATTGTTTCTCTCCTTTATAGTTTAACTTACACCTCCCACTGTCATACTTGCAACTTTCACTGTTGGCAGTCCTTGCGAAACGGGAACACCTTGCCCACTCTTGCCGCAAGTCCATGTGCCGTGCGAGATTTCAAGGTCATTCCCAACCATATCAATCTTACTCAGAGAATCAGGACCATTACCTATTATGTTAACATCCTTAATTGGAGTCGTAAGTTTCCCATTTTCAATCAGATATCCTGTTTTAACATAGAAAGTGAAGTCGCCTGCACCAATCATTACCTGCCCATTGGAGAATGACTCGCAGAATATACCGTAATCTACCGAAGCAATAATATCGTCTTTAGTATGTGAGCCGGGCAGCATATATGTGTTTCTCATTCTAGGTATAGGCACATGTCTGAATGATTCACGCCGTCCGTTTCCAGTCATCTTCACGCCGTAATGTTTTGCACTGAGTCTATCGTGTAGGTAGGAACGTAGGATACCACCTTCCACCATATAAGTACACTC
>JBKEAJ010000117.1:0-1558 GCA_047972135.1 Bacteroidales bacterium
CTGATTTTCCTACAAAGCGAGGGTTTGGAGTGCGAGGTACATGTGGCTGATGCATTGTATAACAAAGAAAGAAGGGCTTTTCTTTATTTCCTTTGATAAAATCTTGTGCTTTTGCAAGGAAGTGGTCTGCCATGTCAACATCCGACCAAAGTGCGCTCTTCCCGCCTTTCATGTACCCGATGCGAGATATGCCATTTACAATGCTGTGGTCATGTCCATGGGCGTACATCATTGTCAGCATTTCGGGGTTTTGTCGTCCTGTGGGTTCGCCTTCAAAGTTCTTTCTGTAGTCCACCTCGATAGGGTCATTAGGGTCAAGTTTATCAACATTGCCATTTTCTATATACACGGTAGGTACACGGTCTTGTGTTGCCGCCATTATGTATGAGTAATCGAAGCCTACGTCATTAGGACAAGGTTTAATGTGTTCGTTCCAGTTGATGTTGCCACTGCCGAGACCTAAGTGCCATTTCCCGACAATACCTGTCTTATAGCCCTTTTCCTTAAATACTTTGGGAAGTGTAAGTTGTGCGGTGTCAATAAGTAAAGCTGCCGAACCGGGTAGAATTTGCACTCCTTTCTCTCTCCATGGATATACCCCTGTTAGAAGTCCGTAACGGCTTGGTGTACAGGTTGATGACGTGGAGTGTCCGTCAGTGAACCTTACCCCCTCGTTGGCGATTCGGTCAAAATTTGGCGTTTGTAGAGATTTTGCCCCATAGGCACCCATGTCTCCATATCCCAAGTCGTCCATGTAAATCATTATTACGTTGGGAGTTGCGACGGCATTACTGCTGTTGTTGTTCTTCTTATCGCAGCTTCCAAGCAGAAGCAAAGGAAGAGACGATAAAAGCAAATAAAGAGTTCTTTTATTCATCGTAAATTTATTTTGTTTGAAATTTTTACAAAAGTAATAATTTTTCTGCTCTATGACGAATAGAATTTAGGCAGCCTTGTTGAATCGATGAACTGTTTAAGGTTTAATTGTTTAGGGTTTAATTGTTAGTTGTTGGTTTTTAGTTTTTGGTTTGAAGTTTAGGGACGTAGTCCCGATATCTTCGTAGCAAGGAGATGCATTTAATCAAATCCATCCGTCATTGCGAGGAGCTTGCGACGAAGCAATCTCCTGCAACAAAGAACAGATTGCCACGCTACGCTCGCAATGACAGCAAAACTAAAGATTAGCACTTTACTCATATTGATTTAGATGCGTTTGTCCTATATTGGGAGTATCGTTATTTACAATGATGGATATAAAAAGCGATATTTGTAAAAGAAGATGATATGGAAAATATAGATATTGTGAGAAATAGCTTGATTGATAGGATAATGTTGACTGATAATGAACAACTCTTGAGTGTTATTGACGGTATTCTCAATTCAACACAAACGGAAGATAAACTAACATTGGATGCTTATCAGATTGAAATGTTAATGATGAGTGAAAGGGATATTGAAGAGGGGAGACTGATATCTGAGGAGGATTTAGAAAAAGAGGATTCTGAATGGATGCGTTGAAAGTTTATTGGACTAAAACAGCGAAGAGTCAAAGAAATAA
>JBKEAJ010000118.1:0-81801 GCA_047972135.1 Bacteroidales bacterium
CGGGATATGCTCCCCATAAAGGAACTACCTCGTAGGGTGGCACAGAACCATTCCCCCAACCCGTAACGGTATATAATGGCACGTCCAAGCCGTATTTTACTGCTGTTTCTTTTAGCCATTGTATGTGAGGCTCTCCTTTTTTTCCATATCGATATTCATTTTCAAGTTGTATGCCAATTACAGGACCTTCGTCCTTATAAAGCAATCCTTGCAACTGCTGTGCTACTTGCTTATACCACTCTTCGGCATAGTGCTGATAAACAGGGTCATTAGAACGGTTCTTGATACAAGTCTTTGTCAAAGCCCAGTCAGGAGTCCCTCCATTCCTTACTTCCGCATGACACCAAGGTCCAATGCGCGGATAAGCATACATGCCATGCTTAGCACAGAGCTTGACAAAGGAACGCAAATCCTTATTGCCCGTCCATTCAAACTGACCTTCTATCTCTTCGTGATGTATCCACAACACGTAGGCGGCAATGACAGTAATCCCATTGGCTTTCATTTTTAAAATTACATCTTCCCACTGCTCCTTAGGAATGCGAGTGTAGTGCATCTCGCCCATTACCGGTATGACCGTCTTGCCTGCAATCGTTAGATACCTGTTGTTGACGAGAATTTCTTTCCCTTTTATGCCGGGATTGCCCATTTTTAGCTGTCCTCCTATTATGCCCGTTTGAACTGAAGATGCATCGATGGTGTACTTGCTTTGACCATTGCTAGACAAAAACGCAATTAGAAGTATCAGACTTAGTAAAGTGTTTTTCATGTGTTTGTTTTTTGCAATAAGCTGTAAGCTATATGCTTTATGCTTTTGCTGTTTCTAATCATACTCCGTCATTGCGAGCGTTAGCGTCGCCAGCTCCTCGTAATGACGCTCGTGTATTTGGTATTTTATTCATCATTAATAATTTACAATTCACCATTAAAAAGGCTCGTCTCATATTATCAAATGATTAGCTTGGAACAAAGTTAGGGTTAAGAGAGGGGCATTAAAATGTAAGAACTCACGAAAAGCATGTAAAATATCACGATTGAATGAATTGCTATTAGATTTATGCCTTTCAGGCATTATAGAGCCAAAGAAGTCGAAGTCCAAACAGTCTTCGACTTTTTTAAGCATCTGCAAAACAGTAGCTTACTCTTTGTCTTCTATCGTTTTGTAGCCGATACCTTTTACGGTAACGATGATGTCGCTACCTACTTTTTCTCTCAGCTTTCTGATATGCACATCAATGGTTCTGTCGCCAACAACTACCGACTCACCCCAAATCGAAGAGTATATTTCTTCGCGGGTCATAACTTTGCCAGGCTTGCTTGCCAACAACGACAACAATTCAAATTCTTTCTTGGGAAGATTAAGCTCCTCACCGTCTTTGTAGACCACATATCTCTCGCGGTCGATAACGAGATTGCTCAATTCAATTTTTGGTGAAAGGTTAAGCGAGTTGTCGCCTCCAGCACCACGTCTTCTGCTTCTTTTTAGAAGTGCGGCTATTCTGCTCACAAATACTTTGGGCTTGATGGGCTTGGAGATATAATCGTCGGCTCCTGCCTCAAAACCTGCAACTTGCGAATAGTCTTCGCTGCGGGCTGTCAGGAATGTGATGATTACATCCTTTAACTCAGGAATTCTGCGTATTTCTTCGCAGGCCTCAACGCCGTCCATTTCTGGCATCATTATGTCGAGGATTATTAAATCGGGGTTATGTTCTTTTGCCATCTCGATAGCTTCCCTGCCATTGTTGCAAGTGTAAACTACATAACCTTCTTTTCTCAAATTATAACTGATAAATTCGAGAATGTCTTGTTCGTCATCGCAGACGATTATTACGGGTTGTTCTGCCATAGGTCTAATTTTTATACTTATCCAGGGTAAAGGTAAACTTTGTGCCAATACCCACTTTACTACTAACTACTATTTTCTGTTTATGTGCTTCGATTATATGTTTTACTATCGAAAGTCCTAGTCCTGTGCCACCTTGATCGCGTGAGCGGTGCTTTTCAACTCTATAAAAACGCTCAAAAACTCTGCCAACATGCTCGTCGGGAATGCCAATCCCATTGTCCCTCACCTCGATAGACACTAATTCCTCGTCAGATTCATCAATGCTAACCGATACATATCCGTTGTTCTTTCCGTATTTGACAGCATTCGACACGAGGTTGGTCAGAATGTCGGTAACACGCAATTCGTCGGCATAAACCCATACGGACTGCTCCGATTTGTTCTTTACTTGCAATTCGATATTTTTTTGGTCGGCAAGATATTGAAACTGCTCGTAAATCTCATTAATCAGATTGATGATATCAAATTTCGCTTTCTGAAGTTTCATCCCTCCAGACTCGAATTTGCTTATGGCTTCCAAATCGTTCACTACACTTATCATCCTATCTACGCTCTTCTCTGCACGAGAGAGGTATAACTTGTTGACCTCAGGGTCGTTAATCGCTCCTTCCAAGAGGGTGAGTATATATCCCTGAATGTTGAAAATCGGAGTCTTCAATTCATGCGAAACATTGCCAAGATACTCCCGCCTATATTTCTCCAAGCCTTTAAGCCGCTCTATTTCTTCACTTTGAGCATTGCCATAATTCTCCGAAAAAACGGAGTTTGTACGACTCTTACCTCTGTTTTTGCGCTCGCGGCTTTTGATGGCTTCGACAACATCAAAAACTAAGGAGCGAATCACATGTTTGAAAAGCAAAAAGGACACTACAAACGAAGATGCAACTATTATCAAGGCTGTCAGTATGGGAAGTTCTCTTTCCAAAAAATAAAAGATGATACAAGCCACGACAACAATCATACTCGTTATTGTCGACAGTATGTAAATACTTTTATTGTATGTGTTACTCTCCATACTTTTTATTCATAATAGCGTGCTAAGTTAGGTATTTTTTATCAATTAATTACGATAACGCTAACTTTTTGTGCCGAAAGTTACAGGATTCCCAAGAATAATACCTTGCTTTTTGTCGTTCTACGAAGTATAAGTGATTTTAGCTTATCCATGTTGCTCTAACACACATTGCAGGCTAATGGCTGTATTTAGCTAAGAGCTAGCTTCTTGTTTTTTTTGAATTCCGTTTTGTGCACTACGGATTTTCGTCTTACTAAAGGAGCTGACTTATAGTCTAATACCTTATCCCTTCCGCTTACACGCACATACGCACATATATAATCATAGCCCTTCTTACTTATCATTGAGAGGAGCCCGCGACGAAGCAATTTCTACCTACAAAGAGCAGATTGCCACGCTACGCTCGCAATGACGGACGACTATATAGAAAAATAACCACCCCGCCTGCGGCACCCCTCCTTGAAGAAGGAGGGGATTTAAAAACTCTCCTCCTGCGAAGGAGGAGTACCCGAAGGGGGAGGAGGTGGCTGTTTATTTGATACTACGATACGACAATGCTGTGATGTTACGATGGAATACGAAATGTTTTTAGGGACGTAGTCCCGATATCTTCGTAGCAAGTAGATATAAAAAAAATAATAAGGGCGATAGCCCTGATATAGATACAGCTTGAATCGTTGAACTGTTTAATCGTTGAACTGTTTAATCGTTGAATTGTTTAGGGTTAAAAAAATGCTATATGCTGTACGCTTTAGGCTATAAGCGAACAACCAATACACGAACGTCATTGCGAGGAGCTGGCGACGAAGCAATCTCCTACAACAAAGAGCAGATTGCCACGCTACGCTCGCAATGACGACAAAATGTAGATACCACGATATTACAAAGCTGCGATGTGGGCTGTTACAGGCTGAAAGCCTGAATTAGTTCAGCCCATGGCAACGCCATGGGGGAAGACAAACCACCCCGCCTTGGCACGCCTCTTCGCAAAGGAGAGGATTTAAAAAATCTCCTCCTGCGAAGGAGGAGTACTCGAAGGGGGAGGAGGTGGCTGTTTGGATTTAGGGCTGTCAAATAGTCCGTAGGACTTAGAGCTTAATAAAAAAGATATAGGCGAAAAATATAGATTGCATACACAGTTTTTAAGAGCAGCTCTTTGGCTGAATAGTTACAACCACAACCACCCTCTGACGAGTAAAAAAAACAAAAGAATTATTTTGTATAGATTTTAATTCCTATCTTGCGAAAATATTCGATTTTTAAGACTCTGTATTTATCCTAGATAACATAGAACTGAATTACTTTAACAAAACACATAAACATTTTAAATAGAAAACGTATGCAGAAATTTTCTTTGATTTTTAGCCTTTGCATAGTACTACTAACGAGCAGTATTTATGCACAACACACAGTAAGTGGGAAGGTTGTAGACACCGATGGTCTGGGAGTTCCCGGCGCAACAGTTAAACAGAAAGGTACCAGTAATGGTACTATTACAAATGTGGATGGGGAATATTCACTCAGTGTACCGAACAATGCTACACTGACATTTTCCTTTATGGGCATGAAAACACAAGAGGTAGCAGTCGGTAGTCAGACTACTATCAACATCACGATGAAAGAGGATGCCATTGGCATGGATGAAGTCGTGGTCGTTGGCTACACCACCCAACGCAAGGAGAGTTTGACGGGTTCAATGCAGACCGTCAGCAACGAAAAGCTCCAAGATGTCACAACTCCCTCGGTCGAAAACATGCTCAGCAGCAAGGCACCCGGAGTATATGTATCCCCCGGCAGCGGACAGCCGGGAGCTGTTGGTTCTATTGTCATCAGAGGTAAATCGACAGTAAACGGCAGCAATGACCCCTTGTGGGTGATTGACGGAGTAATTGTTGGCTCAAACTCTGGAGATTTGAATCCTGCCGACATTGAGTCTATATCTATTTTGAAGGATGCCGCCTCTACGGCAATCTATGGTTCTCAGGGAGCAAATGGAGTTATTGTGGTAACAACCAATAAATCGAAAGGTGATAAAATGACAATCAGAGCATCGGCAAAGATGGCATTAACTCGTCTCAACTCCGGAAACCTTGAAGTAATGGATGGTGCGGAGCTATACGACTACTTTCAATCATTCTCCAATGCTAGTGAAATATCTTTCCCACGTTGGAATTCTGATCTTCGCAACAGCAATTTCAGTTGGTGGGACTTAGCTAGCCAAACGGGCTTGGCACAAGATTATAACATCTCTATTTCCGGAGGTGGCGAGAAATCAAGGTCTTATTTGTCAATAGGTTATTATGATGAAACAGGAGCTATCAAAGGCTACGACTACACTCGCTACAGTTTTCGCTATAAGACAGACTTTAAAGTTAGTCCTTGGCTTGATGTAAAACCCTCGCTATCAGGCTCACGAAGAGACATTTATAATCAGCAACACTCCGTAAGTGCGATGTACTCTAATCTCCCGTGGGACAGTCCTTATGATGCTGACGGCAACATAGTGGGTCACCGCTCCGACACATGGGTGAACAGTACTAGTACAAACTATTTGTATGATTTACAATGGAACTATCAAGCATCAACTCGCTACGAATTTATGGGAAATCTGGACTTCGATGTAAAAATTACTGATTGGCTCACTTTTGCCTCCGTAAATAATTACAGATGGGTAGGCAAATCTAGCAACGAATACTACGATCCCCGATCTTCCGACGCAGAGGGAGTGAAAGGACGACTTGTAGAGTCGCAAAGAAATATGGAGCGTCGTTATACCAATCAGTTATTACGAATAAACAAAACATGGGGAGTTCATAATCTAAGTGGTTTGTTAGCCTACGAGTTCAACGATTACAAGAGCAAATGGACTTCGTCTAAAGGTACAGGTTTTGTACCTGGTTTCGAGGTTATGGACATAACAGCAGTGCCAGAGGACGTATCTGGCAATATCAGAGAATGGGCAGTACAATCCTACTTTCTGAACGCCCATTATAGTTACGATGGTCGATATTATGCACAGTTTTCTCTAAGACGCGACGGAGCTTCGAATTTTGGAGAAAACGCCAAATATGGCAACTTTTTCTCAATAAGTGGAGGCTGGACAATCAGTAGGGAGAATTGGTTCAAGAGCAACTGGGTAGACTTATTAAAACTAAGAGCATCCTATGGTTCTGTGGGCAACCGCCCCAACGAGCTATATCCACAATATGATTTATACTCAATATCAAACAGTTACGACGAAAACTCAGGTGCTCTTATCAATCAAATTGGCAATAAAGATTTGACTTGGGAAAAAACCTTTACCACGGGGATTGGTCTTGACGCAGCCTTTCTTGAACGTATTCGACTCACTTTAGATTTATACGATAAAAACACTAGCAATCTACTATATGCAGTTCCTATTGCAGGTATAGTAGGAGTAACCAAGATTTGGCAGAATGTTGGAGAATTAAATAATAAAGGTTTAGAACTTACTGTTGGTGTCGATATTATCAAGAATAAAGACTGGTTGTGGAGCATTGATGCCAATATAGGATTAAACCGTAACGAGGTAAAGAAACTTTACGGAGACCGC
The DNA here is from genome assembly GCA_047972135.1 of Bacteroidales bacterium. Lineage (GTDB taxonomy): Bacteria > Bacteroidota > Bacteroidia > Bacteroidales > Prolixibacteraceae > JBKEAJ01. The sequence goes on from JBKEAJ010000118.1 coordinate 6,439, forward strand.
AGCGAAATGATTGTCAATGATGGTTCAGGGATTTCAGGCAGTGCTAACAAGTTGTTGAAGCCTGGACTTGACAGCGACACATGGTATCTTCGTGAATGGGCAGGAGTAGACCCCGACAACGGCGATCCACTATGGTATAAGACAGAGGCTGATGGAAGCCGTGTTACCACTAACAAATATGCAGAAGCAGATGAGGTCACTGTCGGTGCTTATACTCCTGATTTCTTTGGAGGATTTGCTACAAACCTTTCTTATAAAAAGGTAGATTTGAGTGCAACATTCGGTTATTCTGTTGGTGGTAAGATATACAACTACTCACGAGCCGAATACGATTCCGACGGAGCCTACACCGACCGCAATCAGATGAAACTAATGGATGGATGGTCAAGATGGGAAAAGCCGGGCGACAATGCTACTCACCCACTGCCAAGCTACAACAACTCATCGAACTCCAACAAGGTATCTTCTCGCTATCTTGAGGATGGGAGTTATCTAAAACTGAGAAATCTCACTATCGGCTATAACATCGCATTACCCGACTACCACATTTCAAATCTGAGGCTTTTCGTTTCTGGAGAGAATTTGCTTACCTTCACAAACTACTCAGGTGTTGACCCAGAGATACCTCCTAAAACCACGACAACAAATGGGGTTACTAGTGGTTCTATAACAGGAGTTGCAACAGCAATCTACCCATCAACACGCAAATTCATCTTTGGTATAGATCTAACATTCTAAATAAGATACAGACATGAGAATAAGTAAAAAGAAAATATTAAAACTTACAGTGATGAAACAGTTTATCATCTTTATAATATCAGTATGCGCGCTGACAGCATGCGACATTGAGCGTCTACCAAATGGTTCAATGTCGTCGGAGAGTATCACCTCAGACCCTGAAGGCTCTACGGACGCTCTGTTAAACGGAGCTTATGCACAAATGAAAACTTGGTCTGATGTCATGCATCGTTGCGGAGAATATGCCGGCGATAATATGATGATTAGAGGAACGTCAACAAATCCCTTTTATGAATTTATATCATACTCACGCACCACAAACAATGGACGTTTGCAAAACTTTTGGGATCAGGGCTACAAAGTTATTGCACAGACCTCTAATATCCTCAGTATGGTCAATGAGGGTATAAGCGAAGAGATGGACAGCAAGCTGGGGGAGTGTTATTTTCTGAGAGGATTGATGTACTTTTATATGTGTAGAAATTTCGGTCGTCCTTATTATCAAAATCCGGAGCAGAACTTAGGTGTTCCTATCGTCAACGGGACACCTGAAGATGTGATAAACATGGAATTACCCGACAGGTCAACAGTAAAACAAACTTACGGGCAGGCAATCAGCGACTTAGAGAAAGGGGCTAGCCTGATGAACAGTGAAAACGACGCAACACATGCGTCCAAGGAAGCTGCATACGCAATATTATCGCGAGTTTACTTATTTATGAGTGGTAGTTGGGAAAATCCAAATCAAGAATATGCGCAATTAGCCATAGATTATGCCAACAAAGTAATAGACTCAAAGAAGTACTCCTTATTAGGTAGAGATGCGTTTATGCTGTACAACACTTTTACTCCCGAACAAAACTCTGAAACGATTTTTGCCATTAAGCGTGTTGCCTCCGAATTTTCCGGTAGCGATCACTATTATGGGGTTGGAGGTATGTATGCCGTTATTGGGGGTATGGGCTGGGGCGAGATGTACGCCAGTGCAAAATATCTTGCCTTGCTGAATGAAACCGGACGTAACGACTGGCGAGCTGATTCGCGCAATATTGTAGATGCACGTGCCAATTTCATAGAACCTCAATACGAAGACGGCAAAGTTGAAGTATTCCGATTTATCAAGAATGTTTATTCTGATGGTCAGCAAGTAAACTACAACTACGTTCAAGCCATCACCTCCCACTCAGGGTCGACAGTGACATGTGTTGATAACGACAAGACATATACTCTTACAGCAATAGACGCAGCTCAGGGCACTTACACTATAAACTACGAAGATGGCAACACCTACACGGGAGTACTCGATTACAAAATGAAGCTAAATCGGGTTTACCCAATGTTCTATATAATCAAGAGTTCACGCGAAGGCGAAGAGTCGCATCTCCACTCCCCAGTCATGTCAAGGTTAGGAGAAATCTACCTGAATCGTGCCGAAGCACAAGCCAAAATGGGCAACTACTCGGCAGCACTGGCAGACCTTAACCTTATCAGGGAACGTTCAATTCCCGGAGCCGGCTACTCCGAGCTTAATGCCTCAACAGCACCGGGTCGCATTGACAAAGAGCGCCAATTAGAACTTGCTTATCAGGCAGAAAGGAGCTACGACGTATATCGTAATGGAGGCACACTTACCCGCCACTATCCGGGACCTCACAATGCTATGGAAGAAGTCCCTGCCACAGACTACCGTGCATGTTATTATATTCCACAGGACGCCATTAACTCATATCCGGGCACACTAACACAAAACCCCACAAGCAACTAGCTTACAGGTAATTTGAAGAATTGAGGAGGTAGGGGGATTACTCCCCCCACCCTCTCACACCTTCAGAGACGCACGGCAATTGTCTTGTCCTTTCTACGAAGATATCGGGACTACGTCCCTAAACAACTAACATTGGCTGAATAGTTACCACACAAAAAAAAAGCCCCGAATAGGTCTGTACCTATCTGGGGCTTTTTTTTTGTAGCGAGAGGCGGGCTTGAACCGCCGACCTCATGATTATGAATCATGCGCTCTAACCAGCTGAGCTACCTCGCCGTATTTATTGTTAGACTATTCGTCTAACGGGGTGCAAAGTTAGTATCTTTCTACAAAATAAGCAAGCTATTTTGTAGATTTATTTCGTCCATAGATATTTATTTCCAAATTTTGCGTTCGTTCAGAGACCTGCGCCACTTGGCGGCATTACGAGAGTGCTCGGCGGAGGTTTTTGCAAAATTATGGTAGCCCGAAAAATCCTCTTTTGCACACATAAACAGGTAATTATGTTCTTCATGATTAAGCACTGCATCAATAAATTGAATTTCGGGGAAGCATATTGGTCCTGGCGGCAAGCCTTCGTGTTTATAGGTGTTGTATGGAGAGTCTTTTTCCAGGTGTTCGTACAGCACTCGTCTAATTGTCGGGTCGCCAACAGCATATTTAACGGTTGGGTCAGACTCCAGTTTCATATTCTTTTTCAGTCTGTTAATATACAAACCTGCTACCGTCGGGGCTTCGTCGATTTTGGCCGTTTCCGATTGCACAATAGATGCTAATATTTCAACCTCTACCGGACTAAGTCCACAGGTTTTGGCTTTAGTTGTTCGTTCTTCATTCCAAAACTTCTTGTATTCTTGTTGCATTCTTGTGGCAAATTCTACCGCATCGGTAGTCCAATATATTTCGTAGGTATTTGGAATAAACATCGTAGGGAAATTATCCTTCGTGAAGCCATATTTTTCTATAAGTACATCATCTGCGAATATTTGTACCAACGATATGGAGTCTGCACATATATACTTAGCGACCTTTCCTGCCAAATCTGCAGTAGTTCTGCAGTTATTGAAAGTTACAAGTACCGGTTTTTGGTTTCCTGCTCTAAGCATATTCATCATAGTGTTGGCATTCATTCCTTTTGTCAGCTCATAATATCCGGGAAAGATGTTGTTTCCGTATTTTTTTTTCTTTGCAACCCATTTAACGGCACCCATATTTTCTACCGCGCCACTATTTTCGATGAGATTAAAGACATCGTCTTTCTTTGAGTTTTCGGGAATAAAAATCGTCGTATCCTTCGTAACAACAGGCGAAAAGATATCACTGTACAACTTAAAAGCCACAACTGCAGTAGTAATCAATGCAATAGCAAAGACAATGATAATAATTTTACCAACTCTTGGGTGTAAAAGAGCCCTTCTTTTTCTTGAAATCGACATAATTAGTATTTTTGCAAATATACATAAAAAGAGAGACTTCCATGAATGAAAGCAGTTGTTTAAATGTTGAAGAGCACAAAATCAAAATTATCAAAAGTGCTAGGCGCAGTATAAGTCTACGCATTGACAACAACAGGAATATCAGCATATTGTGTCCATACGAGGCTGACATAAAACATATTTCCCAATTCGTGCGTACGAAGCAAAACTGGATTGACAAAGCCCTAGCAAAGATAGAGAACAAAATAGACCTAATCTCTCTCGACGGGCAAGAAAAGTACCTTTTATTGAATGGCGAAAGAATCCCATTGAAAATCGAACATAGCGACGAAAAGGTCAAGTATAAATTTGAACAAGGGGTTCTGACGCTCTTTCCGAGAACAGACAGCAAAATAGAATTACTCAATTTAGTTCTTCATTTTCTTGGCGGACGGCTTGATTACTTGCAAGATATGTTTACAAAATATGGACGTCTCATCACTCCTAAACGACCAATCCATAAAATAAGTTGGAAACTAATGAAATCGCGTTGGGGTAGCTATTCGTCAAAGCACAATATAAGTCTGAATATTGCATTGGTAATGCTCCCAAAAGAGATTCAGGAGCTCGTGATAGTTCATGAGCTTTGCCACATTCAAGAACCAAATCACAGTCGTAATTTCTATGAGCATCTCGGCGAATATTTACCAAATCATAGAGAACTCGACAAAGAGCTTAACAAATACAATCTAAGCTCCATTTACAATTGTATTCGTATACAATCGTAACATCACAGTATCATAGCACCGCAGCATCAACTAGTCCTCTCCTATTTCAAAATTCTTATGAGCAGGGATTTTACCATTTGAGGACAATAGCATTGCAATCTTCTGAGTATCTTCGAATTGCGCAAGTATCAATATTATAATAACCGTCAATGGCACGCATAAGAACATTCCCATAATCCCCCAAAGAGCACCAAACAAGGCAAGAGATAGCATCACCACAAGAGGCGAAATATTTAGTCGGTCGCCTGTAATTCTAGGTTCAATATAGTTGCCGACAATCATCTGCACCGCGCCGACACCTACCAACACAATAATAAATTTATTGAAAGACTCAAACTGAATCAGAGCCATCAGCGAAGGAAAGACAGTCGCAATGATAGAGCCTATGGAAGGGATATAATTGAAAAGGAATATCAGGAAAGCCCAGAAAACGGCAAAATCAACACCTATAATTATCAGTAATAAATAACTGACAACAGCAGTCAATAAGCTAACTGATGTTTTCAATGTAATATAGGTCTGAGTTACGGAACCGATTTGTTTTATAATACTATTGGCTTCAGCAAATTCCTTTCTATTTGGAAACATTGCTTTCATTTTCACGGGGAAAGCAAAGTACTCTATCACCAAGAAAACCAGATATATAATAATAAGAACTACATTACCTGCAAAAGCATATATTGTATTTGCAAGACTCTCCACATACTTGAAAATTTGCTCACTTTTTGATATCCTTTGGAAGACGTCTTCCTTATCTACCCCTCTTATATGCGAAATTTTTTCGGCAATGGTGAGTGCCATAGTATTAATATTGTCATTATATCTTTTTGGAAACTCTCCAATCAAATTAGAGATGCTTTGCGTTAGGGTTGTACCAATAACCGTCCCTATCAATAAAAGGACAATAAACGCTCCTGCAATCCTCACGCCCTCAGGCACTTGCCTACCTCGAATTTTTATTTTCCCAAGTTTATTCGACACTCCAATTACAAGGAGCCAAATAACCAGAGCCATAATAAAGGGAATAATGATAGTTTTCCCGTAATATGCTCCGACAAACAGCAATGCTGTGATAGCCAAGCAATACAGTATTTTTTCTGTTCTCATAATAATTTTCGCGTATTTGGCGATGCAAGATAGCAAAAAAGTAAGACAAGGACTTGAAAATATGAAATTTTATTGTTACATTTGCACAAATCTGAGAGTTGTAAGAGCAGATACTCCTCTCAAAAATCGCTTAGCGTATGAAAATGAATTTTAAACTAGAATTTGTACTTAACACCTCTCCTGAGATACTTTATAAGAGATTACAATCTGCTGTTGGCTTATCGGAATGGTTTGCCGACAATGTTGATGTTGACGACGATATATTCACATTTTCTTGGGATGGAGCCGAACAGCAGGCAAGGCGCACCAAAACAAAACAAAATCAATTGGTTAGATTTGAATGGTTGGACGAGGACGAACCTAACTTTTTTGAGTTTATAATTAGTAAGGACGAAATGACAGGCGATGTCTCACTGATAGTGTCCGACAACGCCGAAGAAGATGAGATAGCAGATGCTCAGGACTTATGGCATCAGCAAATCAATGATTTAAAGAATGTTATAGGCGGGTAATTATGATTATCACCTTGCCATTACTACTTGTCAGGAGACTGTAAACTCTGTCTGTTTATTTTTCAGGCATCAACGACACACCTTCAGAGATGCACGGCAGTGTATCTCTACATCCTCCAGTATTAAAAGGCTGAAAGCCTTGCATCTGATAGCATAGGGCGAAACCTAGTCATGTTCGGAAGATTAGTAATTAACAGTTTACCCTGTGCTTCTTAGGAGCGTTAGCTCCGTAATCTTCGTAGTAAAGTACGCACCCATTAAGTACCGTAGGGACTTAGTCCTATAATCTTGTCTCCCACGTCGTATAACCATCTAAGCCTAACCCGCATTTATTCGGATATCAGGGCTATCGCCCCTATCATTTTTTTGCATCTCCTTGCTACGAAGATATCGGGACTACGTCCCTAAAAACATTTCGTATTCCATTGTAACATCACAGCGTTGTAGTATCAATAAACAGCCACCTCCTCCCCCTTCGGGTACTCCTCCTTCGCAGGAGGAGAGTTTTTAAATCCCCTCCTCGTGGAGGAGGGGTGCCGCAGGCGGGGTGGTTTGTATTTTTATTATTCCTCCAGCTAAAGCAGGAGGCAATTCATTGATTAATGTAATTCATTAAATTTCAAGCAATTAAATCTAAACCCTAAACAATTAAACTCTAAACGATTAAACAACAGTTCAACGATTAAACGCCTAACAAATCAACAATTAAACAAGTCTGTTTGCTTATGGCCTAAAGCGTACAGCATATTGCTTGCATTTATATCATCACCCACTCCATTCGTTATAGAGCCTAGTTTTTCTTCACATACTGAGTCAGAATAACAATCTGCTGTCCATTTACTCGTCCTTCGATGTGTTCGGCATTGTCGTGTACCAAAGATATATTTCTTACTGCCGTACCACGCTTGGCGGTAAAGCCTGCACCTTTCACATTCAGGTCTTTTATTAGCACTACTGTGTCGCCGGCACTTAATATTGCACCATTGCTATCTTTATGCACTACTCCTCCCTCTGCTTGCACACCTAGTTTTGCCCATTTCAGAGTATCTTCCTCAAGGTAGAGCATATCCCGAAGGTCGTTTGCCCATCCCTCGCTGCTTAGTTTGTGCAACATGCGCCATGCCACTACTTGCACGGCAGGAACAGCACTCCAAGCGGAATCGTTGAGGCAGCGCCAATGGTTAAGGTCAAGGTCGTCGGACTCCACCTCCGACAGGCATTTGGCACACAAAAGCACACACTTGTCGCTGTTATTTTCTTCAACAGGAGGAATTGCATAGACTTTCAATTCCTTGTCGGAGCTACAAAGCTCGCACTTGTTCTCACTTCTTGTTTTTAAACTTGCTTCTATTGTCATTTTATAGATATTAGGATTACAGATTTTCGGATACTGGGCTAAGAGCCTCAAACTTTAAACGCCTAAACAATTCATAATTAAATATCCATTCTCAGGTCAAGGTTATAACCGTAATTTCGGGAGGCATTCCCGTTCTTAGTGGAATACCGACACAGCCGAAGCCCACATTTACATACAGGTGCTTGTCGTTCTTTGTGTACAGTCCTTTCCAATACTTATAAATCAGCCTAGAAAGGCTGTATGTCTTTCCACCAAAACTAATACCCGTCTGCATTCCATGAGTATGCCCCGAAAGAGTAAGGTCGATATTCAAATCTCCATCTTTTATATTATACTCCCAAAAATCGGGATTATGAGACAAAAGCACCTTGCTAATCTCATCAGGAACATTTGTCATGGCATCTTCAATTTTTCCGTCTTGGTCAAAGCCGTGCCCCTTGCCCCAGTTGTCGATACCTAGCAGAGCGAGCTTGTCTTGCTCTCTCTCAAAAATAATCGACTCATTGCGCAGCAATTGAAATCCACACTTAGCATATCCATCCACAATGCCTTGAAAATTCTTTTCTTCCTCCTCTTTAGTTTCCCAATTGGCATACTTCCCAAAATCGTGGTTACCAAGCACTGCATATACACCACTTTTTGCTTTTATCTTACTAAACACCTCGTGCCATTTCTCGGAAATCTCTGAAGCAAAGGCATTTACCATATCTCCTGTATGCGTTACAAGGTCAGCTTGCTCATTGTTAATCAGCTCAACAGCCTGTGCGACATCCTCGTAATTCTCACCAAAAGTGCCAAGATGAACATCAGAAATCTGTATTATTTTAAAGCCTTTAAACTGCTCGGGCAAGTTGGGAATAGGCACCGATACTCTTCTCATTTTAAAATTGAATCTCTCGTGCAAAGCACCAGAGGCAATAAAACCAAAATTAGCGAAGGCAGCCAAAATCCCGGCTTTTGCAATAAACCTGCGCCTACCTTTATCCGTTTTCGCTCTATTCTTTCGTATGAAAATCATGCTTATGATACCTATCAGCACATCCAGAATCCAAAACACAAGGTACACCAGCTTTGGAATATAAAAGAGCATAAAAAGATACAGAATCCACCCGACATTAAGCAGGTCGCGTCCGTTCTGCACTTCTCCAAAATTGCGATAGGCAAACACTAAAGCCCCAACCGTCAGCAGGATAGAAACTAAGTGCAGAGAAAGGAGAATTTTCTTGGTCAGATTTTTGAGCTTTCTAAGCTCGACGAAAATAACGATATCAGCAGCTAAAAGCGACAGCAATATTATCAAAAAATACACTCGCATCTGTAAAAAAGTATTTTAGTTTGAACGGCACAAAATTATGTGCATCTATTTAGAACGCAAAGATATGGATTTTGTTTTATGTCAGATTTTCAAAATTATCTCCTTAACTTTGCGTCATGGATATTATTCTGAAATATTTTTCTGATTTTGACGACAAGCAGCTCAACAGGTTCACACGATTACGAGGTCTGTATGCCGAGTGGAACGAGAAAATCAACGTTATATCCCGCAAGGATATTGACCTGCTCTACGAAAGGCACGTTCTTCATTCCTTATCGATAGCGAAGTTTACAAAATTCTCGTCAGGCTCTTCGATACTTGACATTGGCACGGGTGGTGGTTTTCCCGGCATTCCTTTGGCAATCATGTTTCCAAATGTAAAATTCACATTAGTAGACTCCATCGCTAAGAAGATAAAAGTTGTAAACGGCATTGCCAAAGCTTTGGATTTGGATAATGTTGAAGCATTTCAGGGAAGGGTCGAAAATATCAAAGACAAGTTTGATTTTGTTGTATGTCGTGCTGTAACAGCGATGCCAGCTATTGTAGGATGGATGAACGGAAAGATAAAATCTGATAACAACACTCTCCCCAACGGGATTATATGTCTCAAAGGCGGGGATTTGAGCGATGAACTATCAAAATATCAGCACAAGATCAAAGTTGTAGACCTATCCACTTATTTTGAAGAAGAGTTTTTCGACACCAAAAAGATAGTTTACTTCCGCTACTGATTTTTTGGGTGTTTGAAACAATCGGTAATATGGTCGTTCACCATCCCTATTGCCTGCATTTTGGCGTATATTATAGTACTGCCCACAAACTTAAAACCTCTTTTTTTCATATCCTTACTTATCTTGTCTGACAGCGGAGTTGTTGCAGGCACATCTGCCATGCTCTTCCACTTATTCACAATCGGCTTGTTGTCAACAAAGCCCCATATATAGTTACTAAAAGAGCCAAACTCCTTTTGCACATCCATATACACAAGTGCATTTTTGATTGTCCCCGTAATTTTCAGTCTATTACGAATAATTCCAGCATTCTGCATCAGCTCCTCGACCTTTACATCTGTATATTTTGCGATTTTCTTATAATCAAAATTGTCGAAAGCCGTTCTGAAATTCTCTCTCTTTCTCAGGATGGTAATCCAACTCAATCCTGCCTGAAATCCCTCCAACACGAGGAATTCAAAGAGTTTATCATCATCACGCAGAGGAACTCCCCACTCTTGGTCGTGATATTTTTCGTATAGGGCATCGCCCTCACACCATTTACAACGTTTCTTTGTCATTTGATTATATTTTAGATTTTCGGCATATTAAACGCTTAAACAGTTCAACAAATAAACGCCTAAACCTTGAATCTTCTTATATTCAGGAGCGTTAGTTCTGTAATCTTCGTAGAATATGCTAAAATAAGTATCCTATAATTACATAAACTCCCGTATCGCCCAAATCGCCATTCAGCAAGTGAGCATAATCGACACCCACTACAAAATTCTCATTATGTATAGCTTTTATTCCCAGACCGACGGAGCTATTCAATTTAGGAAGCTGATAGTCAAAATATTTTGCTCTATCGGCAGCCGAAACGGCATTGAGGTTCATATCGGTTTCCTTTGCTATCATAAACATATCGTAGAAAGCATTGACGCCGAAGTTTATGTTTTGCTTCAATATTCTTGTTTTGATTGGCACCCACCTCAGCTCAAAATTCGAGAAGGCATAAGCATCAGCAATTGCACGGTTTCTCAGCACCCCCCGCGAGGAGCTTTTACCTCCAAAAGCAAAGAGAGGGGCTTTGAGTTGGTCATCATAAATAAGGCTTTTTGCATAAATAGGAGTATTCTCACTTTTATAATCCAACCCCAGCCTAAAAGCAAAGGTCAACTTCTTATCAATCAGCTTTATGTACTGCCGATGCACCAACGAAAAGGAATAGAAAGTATTACTGCTCCCTGCAAATCCGGGCGACACAAGAAACATCACACCCGAAAAAATCCCACTTTGCGGGTTTTCGAGCTGAGTGCGAGTATCATAGTTAAAGCCTAATTTTAGAGTTGTAAAATGCCCTCCGTCGGCTTCATTTTTGTCTATCAATCCCCAATCTTGGTACTTCTCGTATAGGTTTTCGATACTTTCGTAGTCATTATCTTTAAGTTTCGGACGAGCCACGTCAACATTTGTAAATTCAAGTCCGGCAAGGAGTTTCAGTGTTTTCTCGTCATTAAGGCTATACAGCCCTGTGGCATATCCCAGAATTTTATCATTTTTATAAGTATAGAAAGCCTTTACGCTATCTTTACTGTCCACATTTTTCCGATTTGAGTCATAGCCGTTTAAACCGATAAAATTCATTCTATCTTCGGGCTGATATCTAAAGCCTGCATGAATTTCAAATCTATCGAGAGCGAAGTTCTTATAATCAGCGATATACAAAGCACTGCCATTTGTAAACCACGAAGCCTCAAGGTAGAGCAAGCTCTCAAGATTTGGGTATCTCGATGGCTTCCCAAAGTTATTTATCTGAGTAATAAGCCCGTACTGAAAGCCAAAATCCGAGTCGTAGGATATTACGGGCAGGATGCTAAGGCTATAACCTGTTTTTATTTTGGAAGAGTCGGCGGCTTGCGCATTTGTTTTGATGATGGTAGAGCCACAGAGCAGCAGTAGTATAGTAAGTATTTTTCTCATAAGATTGTTTTATCAACCGCTTTCCAGCAGCCATTTATTTATTTTTCTTAGTTCAGTTCTTCAACATCATATTCATTCAAAAAAGTTTCGACTGACTAATACAAAGGCTATTCTACCACCAAATTATCTAAGTCGAAGAAAAATAATTCCCTTGCCTTACTCATAAAACAAAAGTACAAAAAGTAGTCCCAAAAGACAACTTTCCTTGATTTCTCTACTCTGAGAAATAATTCTCTCCTTACTCATAAGGCAAAATACTAAAACAAGTAGCCGACAGTTGTGTAGACTCCCGAGTCGCCCAAAGTTCCGTTAAGCAATCGGGCGTAGTCGACACCTATAACGAAGTTTTCGTTCTGCACAAATCGTACGCCCACGCCTACTGTGCTATTAAACATTGGCAGTTTATAGGCAAAATACTTGCTTTGCTCTGCTAGCGACACCCTGTCCAAATTCATCTCTGTTTCTTTTACTATTGAAAAGGCATCATAGAAAGCATTCAGCCCAATGTCGATATTCTGTTTGAGAATCCGCATTCGCAGAGCCACCCACCGAAGTTCAAAATTCGAGAAAGCATAGGCATCGGCATAAGCACGATTTCTCAGCACTCCCCTAGCCGAATATTTCCCACCAAACGCAAAAAGCGGCGCTCTAAGTTGATCGTCGTAAATAAGGTTTTTGGCATAAATGGGAGTGTTCTTGCTTTTATAGTCTAGCACCAGCCTATATGCAAAGGTCAATTTCCTATCAATCAACATTATATACTGACGATGAACAAGAGACAGCGAATAGAAAGTATTTGTACTGCCTGCAAATCTGGGCGACACAAGCAACAAGACTCCCGCAAACAATCCTTTCTGAGGATTTTCGAGTTTCGTACGAGTATCGTATGTCAAACCAATTTTAGCTGTTCCAAAATATCCTCCGTCGGCTTCTGTTCTATCTATCAAGCCCCAATTTTGATATTTATCATATAGATTTTCAATATCCGAATAGTCGCTATCTTTCAGTTTTGGGTCTGCGATTTTTATATGTGTAAATTCAATGCCGGCAATAAGTTTTAGGCTTTTCATCTCGTTGATATTGTATATGCCTGTTGCATAACCCATTATCTTATCATTCTTATAGCCATAAAAGACCTTCATGCTGTCTTTGTTGTTTACATTCTCACGATTTGAATCGTAGCCGTTAAAGCCAAGAAAGCGCATTCTATTCTCGGGCTGATATCTAAAGCCAGCATGTATTTCAAATTTCTGAAAGCTGTAATTTTTGTAGTCTGCCGAATACAAAGAGCTGCCTTTTGTCGTCCACGAAGCCTCCATATACAGGGAACTTACTAGTTTGGGGTATCGTGATGGTTTGCCGAAGTTATTTATCTGCCCCATTATGCCGTACTGCAAGCCGAAGTCGGAATCGTAGGACAGTATTGGTATTGCTCCAAAATTATAACCTTCTTTTATTTTTGTGGAATCTTGCGTTTGTGCATTTACGACGAATGTTTTAGATATCAGTAGTAATACAATATAAACTATATTCTTTCTCATTAATTCTTACATATACAGACTAACTCTTATAGTGTCCAATCAATTTATCAATCTCAACATCAATATATTGAACATCCTTTATCATAATGCAAATATACCAATAATTTTAGACAAGCTCAATATTTCGCAAGCCAAAAGTATGTATCCATTCCTATCATAAAATGGCAAGTTAATATAAGCAAACAGCTATTAGATTTATGCCTTTCAGGCATCAACAACACACCTTCAGAGACGCACGACAATGTATCTCTACATCCTTCTGTATTAAAAGGCTGAAAGCCTTTGGTCTGATAGCGTAGGGCTTCGCCTTACGAAAAGATAACTCCTAGTATATCAAACACTGAAAGTGCGATAGTCATTACTCGAATGTTTAGATTTTTGGGGGTTCGGATCTTCGGACTGACAGCCGGGCAGAAAATGTTCTGCCCTTACATTATGTCCATCATCTATCGTCATTGCGAGCGTCAGCGTAGCAATCTGTTCTTTGTAGGTAGAGATTGCCACGTCGCCAGCTCCTCGCAATGACGTTCATTTGTTTGGCGGCATCATTTACAATTTACCATTAAATTGCTTATAGCCTAAGGCGTACGGCATACAGCATTTTTAAACTTTAAACAAATCAACGATTAAACAATTCAGCAGTTCAACGATTCAACAAATCAACAATGCTGTTTACTTATTAGAGCCATTTTTATTAATTGGTCATTTTTAGTACTTTTGAGCCTAAAATCACTAAGTTTGAGCATTAATTCAGACGTATGGCATTACTTGACGAAATAAGAAAAGGCGAAAGTAAGACTTTAGAATTTAAGGAAGTTTTTACGGATAAAAAAAAACTCATTAAAACGATTATTGCATTTTCAAATACTGCTGGAGGGAAACTACTGATTGGAGTGGGAGATGACGGAAAGATTGTACTTGTGGTGGAAGTTGTCAGAGGTAATCAGAAGCCGTACTATCATAAAGCTAAAGGTCGAGATAATGGGACATACTTCAGATTGGGAGCAACAAACAGGGAAGCTAGTGCTGAGTATATCCAAGAGCTAGAAAGACAAAAAAGAAATATTAGCTATGATGAAGAGATATGCTATAATGCAGAACTGTCAAATTTAGATCTATCGCCACTTATCAATAAGTTTAAAGATAAAGGAAAAGCTTTAGATGATGACAAACTTAAAAATCTCAAGCTCATAAAGACTGAATCTGGCAAGACTTATCCTACCAATGGCTTAATGATTATTTTGGGCTTATTTCCGCATTGCATTGTAAAATGCGCAAGATTCAAAGGGAATACTATGGAAGATATTTTTAACGGTAGAAGTGAAGCACGGAATAGAGTAGTGTCAAACATCTTCAAGGAGTTAAGTTTAATTGAGCAATGGGGAACGGGGATAGGCAGAATAATTACAAGCTGTAAAGAACATGGACTAGATACTCCAAGAATTTCGGAACAAAATGACTTCTTCGACATAGAAATTAAGCGTTCTAAAGCAATTACGGACGAAAAAAAGGACATTCTACTTCATCTACTTAACAAGTCAAGGGTAACAAGAAAAGAAGCTATTGACTTGTTGGGCTTACAGAAAACAAAGGTTCATAAAGTTTTATCGGAGCTAGTAGATGAGGGATTAATAATAAAGCAGGGGCAAGGACGAAGCACCTATTATATATTAAAGGCAGAGTAAACTACATTATAACACAATGATACAGAGTAGTTTACAAGAGACAAAAGAGAAAAGATCGGGAATAATGACAGAGATAAACGACATACTCGACAACGAGGTAATAAAAGCCGTTGCGCAATGCTCGCAGGACGAGGGGCTGAACGCCTTTATAATAGGAGGTTTTGTAAGAGACCTCATACTGCAACGTCCCTCGAAGGACATCGACATTGTTACCGAGGGCAAGGGCATTGAGCTTGCCGAGAGCGTTGCACGGAGTCTGTCGCCAGTTCCAAAGGTTTCAATTTTCAAGACCTATGGCACTGCCATGTTCAAGCACGGCGATATTGAATATGAGTTTGTCGGCGCACGCAAGGAATCTTACAAGCGAGAGTCTCGCAATCCTGATGTAGAGCCGGGTACGATTGAGGACGACCAAAGGCGCAGGGATTTCAGCATCAACACCTTGGCTATCAGCTTAAATCAGGTTGATTATGGCAAAATAATAGACCCATTCAATGGGCTAGACGATTTAAACAACAAGCTACTCCGCACTCCGCTAGACCCTGTTGCCACCTTTTCCGACGACCCTCTGCGCATGATGAGAGCAATAAGATTTGCCACTCAACTAAATTTCCGTATTGACGACAAAGCAATGGAAGCCATAAGCCAACAAAGCGAGAGGATAAGGATTATTTCCAAAGAACGCATTGCCGACGAGCTTAACAAGATAATGCTGAGCCAACGTCCCTCTTTGGGTTTCAAACTCCTCGACATGACGGGGCTACTTAAAATAATTCTTCCCGACGTAGACAAGCTGAAAGGGCGTGAGGAGATAGACGGGATAGGACATAAAGACGTGTTCTACCACACCCTGCAGGTACTCGACAAGCTCTGCGAAAATTCCGACGATTTGTGGTTGCGGTGGTCTGCCCTACTCCACGACATCGGCAAGCCACAGACCAAGCAGTTTGTTCCAAATATTGGATGGACTTTTCATTCTCACAATTTTGTGGGCGAGAAGATGGTACCACGTATTTTCAAGCAGACCAAGCTGCCGCTGAACGACAAGATGAAGTTCGTACAAAAGATGGTGGGTTTACACATGCGCCCCATCGCCTTGGTTGAGGACGGTGTGTCGGACTCTGCCATCCGCCGTTTGCTATTTGATGCAGGCGACGACATAGAGCAACTTATGACCCTCTGCAAAGCCGACATTACCACCAAAGACGGCAGGAAAGCAGAACGTTTTCTCAATAATTTCAAGAAGGTACGTACCAAATTGGTCGAGATAGAGGAAAAAGATGCCGTCAGAAATTTCCAACCTCCTGTTGACGGCGAAGAGATAATGCAAATATTCGGACTGTCGCCATGTCGTCAGGTGGGCGATTTAAAATCAGCAATAAAGAATGCTATCCTCGACGGCGAAATATCAAACGACCGCGAGCAAGCACTAGCACTTCTACTACAAAAAGCAAAGGAGATGGGATTGGAGCCTCAATAAATGGTTCATCATTCGGCAGTCGGTTTCACGATAATCTCAAGCCAAATTGGCAGGTGGTCGCTATATCCACCGATATATTTAAAGCCATTATAAGTTCTGAAAGTTTTTTTGCCGAGATATTTCTCGTCTTTCACGAGCAGGAAATCGCTCTTATTTATATGAGCATCATCAGGGGAGGTAGATAAGCAGATGCTTCCGGCAAGCAGGTTTCCACTAACGATAAATTGGTCGAGTACTGACCATTGGTTTCTGTATTTATGAGTGCCTACATTGTTGTTCATAAGGTGGTAAGACAGATTGTACAGGTCTGTTTGAGATATTTCTTTTGAAGGCACTTTTGCTCCTAGATGTAGCAACAGGCTCTCATCAGCAGGCTCATCGTTGAAATCGCCCATACACACCACCACTGCGGTCTTATCATTTGCAAGAGCTGAGTCTGTCAGTCGTCTGAGAGATTGACCTGCAAGGGCTCTTTTAGCATCGCTCTTTTTCACACCCGAATATTTTGATGGCCAGTGGTTGACAAAAAAATGAATATAATCCTTGCAGCCCTCAAATCTACCTTTCACTTGCAGAATCTCCCTGCTGTGTTCCACCTTTCCGTCTATTATCAAGGGATAATGCTTAAAGGTACTCGGCGTAAACTCATCGGTTTTATACAGCAGTGCTACATCTATACCTCTAAAATCGGGGGAATCTTTATGAATAATTTTATATCCCAATTTCTTCAGAGGAGTTGTGTTCACAAGTCGCTCCAATACCTTTCTGTTCTCCACCTCGCAAAAGCCTATTACGGCGGGGAACTTATTGCCTGTCGAGGCAATAAGCTGATATATCCTTTTGCATTTTGCGGAAAGTTTTTTGTTAGACCAGCCTCGAATGCCACCACCCACAAACTCGTCGTCGGCAGTATCGGGATTATCCTCTGTATCAAACAGGTTTTCCAAGTTGTAGAACATTATCACATGGGAGGTATCTTGCGCCTGGACGCTAATAGTGACAAGCATTAAACACAATATGACGAAGACATTTACCCTCATTTGCTCCAAATTTGTCTCTAAACTAATAAATTATAACTACTTTTGCAAGTATTCAATTACGAATGAGATACCGAATACAAACGTCATTGTGAGGGGTTGGCGACGAAGCAATCTCTACCGACAAGGGACAGATTGCCACACTAACGCTAGCAATGACGATAATGTAAGGGTAGAACATTTTTCTACCCTGCGGTTAGTCTGAAAATCTATACAATGAAAGAAATAGCAAAAGCACTACTAGACATAAATGCGATAAAACTATCTCACAAAGAGCCGTTTACATGGGCATCGGGATGGAAATCTCCGATTTACTGCGACAATCGTAAAACCCTGTCATTCCCTGAAGTACGAAAACTCTTAAAGCAGAGTTTCAGCAAGCTCATCAAAGACAAATACCCTGATGCAGAAGTCGTTGCAGGCGTTGCCACAGGAGCGATCGCAATAGGAGCATTAGTTGCCGACGACTTGGGCTTACCATTCATCTACGTGCGTTCGGCACCAAAGGGACACGGTTTGGAAAACCTCATCGAAGGGGTAGTCAATAAAGGTAATAAGGTAGTCATTGTCGAAGACCTTATCTCTACGGGTGGCAGCAGTCTGAAAGCGGCAGAGGCAGTGCGAGCAAGCGGAGCAGAGGTTTTAGGCATGTGTGCTATTTTCAGTTACTTATTCCCTATTTCTACGGAAAACTTTCAGAAACAAAATATAGAACTTACTACACTCAGCAACTACAACGAGCTGATTGAGCTTGCCTCAGAGAGCGGCATCATCAGAAGCGAAGACATTGACAACTTAAAAAAATGGAGAGAAGCCCCCGACAAGTGGGGTGTTTAAAGTCATATAGATATGAGTGTAGAGAAATACGTCAGCAAGACAAAAACCATTAATAGCAATATTGACAAGGTGTACACACATCTTTCCAACCTAGAAAATCTGTCCAAATATTTCTCTGAGGAGGTAATAGATAAAATAAATCAGGAAGTCCCGCAGGTACAAATAACAGACGTTCGTTCGGACTACGATTCCATCAGAATAAATATTACAGGTATTGGCGAAACGGGTTTGAATGTTGTTGAGCGAGAGTCGCCTAAGCTAATAAAGCTAGCCACAGCCGAGAACTTTCCTTTACCCATCGCAGTATGGATTCAGTTGCTCTCGGTTTCTGAGCAACAGAGTAAGATGCGACTGACGGTACACATGTCGATGAACCTTATGGCAAAGATGACTATTGGAAAAAAGATGAAAAAAGGAGTGGATAAAATGGCAGAGACACTATCAATGATGCCCTACTACTGATTATCCTCTGTTTTAAGGGGCTTGCATAACAAGCTCTTTTTCAGTGCGGTCTTGGCACATTTCTTGCACTCGAACTTAGGAGTATTTGGGTATTCGTAATGTTTATTTTTGCATGCTTTGTTACTCATATCTCGGATTGATTATAATGATAACGATAAAGAATAACTTTTTGTTTTATGCATTTCCAGAATATAAAGAACAGTAAAATCTACCTGACAACAATCGTTCTATTATTGGCTACACTAGCCGTCCATGCTCAAGACAAGTCCGACATAGCTAAAGAGGGCGATGGGATATACTCAATACTCAGACGCAATAATCTCAAGCCCGTAGAATATTCAAAAGCCTTCATTGAACTCAACAAGAGCAATCTCGGAAAAAATAATTCTTTATATGTGGGGCGAAAGTATAAACTCCCCAATGCAAAAACCTCAAGCTCAAGCTCAACCTCAAGCTCAGCCTCAAGCTCAAGCTCAAAAAAAGGTACAGGAGTAATCAGGAGTTACGATATATTTGGGAGTAAATACAAGAACATCGAAATAATGGACAATAGCCTAAAGGGAGCTGTCTATTATTTGGTAAGCGGACACGGAGGACCCGACCCCGGTGCAATGGGGAAGTACAATGGCAGCAGCATGTGCGAAGACGAGTACGCCTATGACGTAACACTTCGTTTAGGCAGGGAGTTAATTTCACACGGAGCGGCAGTTTATATTATCACTCGCGACAGGAACGATGGGATTCGGGACGAAGCCATCCTTCCCTGCGACAAAGATGAATATTGTTATCCAAACCTGACCATACCTCGCAATCATGTAAAACGTCTGAAGCAGCGTGCAAATGCCGTCAACAATCTGTATAATAAAAACAAGTCTAAATACAGCTATCAGCGAGTAATAATGATACACGTTGACTCCCGCAGCACCGGTCAGAATGCCGATGTTTTTTTTTACTATGCGAATGGCAGTACGAAAGGCAGGAAACTATGCCTCAATCTGCAACGAACCTTCAACGCCAAATATGACAAGCATCAGCCGGGGAGAGGTTATCATGGCACAGTAAGCAAGCGAGGCTTGTATATGTTGAAAAACACGACTCCTGTAGCATCATATATAGAGTTAGCAAATATTAATCACAAGCGCGACCAACAACGATTAGTGTTGGAGAACAATAGGCAGGCTTTGGCAAATTGGCTTGCAGATGGCTTGACCACGGATTTCAAAAACAACAAATAGTATTTTTCTATTGCCTCGATTAATCTAAGGTCTTACATTTCACACAGCGGAAGAGTTACGATAAAGGTACTCCCCTTACCCAATTCTGAAGTAAAAGATATATCGCCGTTAAAGGTCTTAACGATATTGTACGCAATTGATAATCCGATACCCATCCCGCTAGACTTAGTAGTGAAGTTGGGAGTAAACAGTTTATCGTATATTTCTTTGGGTATGCCCTCGCCATTATCTTTCACCGACACGATTGCGAATTCCTTATTTGTAAAAAGTTCTACCTCTACTTTCGCATCAATAAAGCCGGTCACAGCCTGTGTAGCATTCTTTATAATATTTGAGAATACTCTGGAAATTTGTCCTGCATCAGCCTCGATATATGTAGGTGTTTCTCTACCATTGAAAACGATTTCGTATGAATCTTGTCCTGTGGCAAATAGCTGACAAACCTCAGTGAGTTTTTTATTAAGGTCGAATTTACTGGCTATCTCGGAAGGTAATTTTGCGAAGTCGGAGAATTCGGTAGATATTCTTGTCAATTCGTCTATTTGGTCGATAATAACGGCACTCATTTTGTCGAACATAAGCTTAAACTTGTCAAAATCTCCATTTACGGCATTTTGTAGGAACTGAATATTCAGTTTCAGCGGAGTAAGAGGGTTTTTTATTTCATGTGCAATTTGTTTAGCCATCTCTCTCCATGCGATCTCACGTTCGGTTCGAGCAAGTAGTTTTGAGCTTTCTTCTATTTTATCGAGGCTTAGGTTATACTCTTCCACCAAGCGTCCTATTTCGTCGGAAGAATTATACCTCAACTTTTTGTTTCCTTTTCCGAATTTTATTGACATCAAATTAGCTTTAAGCAAAGTCAAAGGTTGGGTTATTTGGTTTGAAATAAAAACCGAAGCAATAACACTTAACACAAACACAAGAATAAACATATTCATCAGAGTAATAAAAGTATTACTCAAGATTCGGGTTTCCTCTTTAGTGATAGTTACATACGGAATACATACATAACCTACCTGCTTATTACCTTCCGTAATAATAGCCTGATATACTGCATGGTACTTCAGATTACTAATTTGATCGTCGTTGGCATATTTAAAAAGCAGGTTAACCTTAAAATTATAATATGCATCCATATTCATGACCTGTCCAATAATTCCGAGTCGGTCAATTTCAGGATTTGTCGACATAATAACCTTTCCGTTGGTATCATAAAGCACTATTAAAGTTCTCAAGACATCCGACAGTCGGGGAAGTTCGTTTTTTATAGCCTGCATCTTATCGCCTCCATAGTTGGGACTACTAATAAGGTTTTCCAGATAATCGAATACTGTCTGCGAATTTCGATTAAGTTCTTCTTTTTTCAGTTCTACATTTTTAGCAATACTTCCACTTATTGTTGTCACCGACAAAAGGGTCACAGCAACAAGGTTTACGGCTATTACCGATATCTGTATTTTTGTTCTGATATTATCTCTGAAAGATCTCGCCCCCAGCAATCCTCCGTTGAACAACCACGACACTAAAACACTAAAACACAGCACTATAACAAAGATGTATCCAAAGGAAGTAATATAATCAGCTACTCGTGTGGACGGTACGCTAACAACAGTATGCGAGTTATTACTCACCTTATTTACCAGGTGATTGTAGCCTCTCATTTTCAAGCGTTTACTCACACCTGCGGTTTCGGGCATATTCAGCATACCTCTTGAATACGCATAAGTCCCATCCTGATATATAAGTACTCCGTTATAATATTTCCCATAAGAGAAATGTTTTGTTAGGGGGCTTTCTTTAGCTGTTTTAGGATATAGCAAATTGCTTGTTTCCAACTGACTATAGAATGGTCTTTTATGTATATTTATCAGCAGAGTTGCCTGCATACCGTTCCACAGGCTATACCTAAATCTTCCGATATATGAGTTGAGTCCCTCTTCATGTCCTAAGAAATAAAAGTTGCTGTTTCCAATTCTTTCACCTTTCACGCTAATCAGATAGTTCAGGGCACCAATTTCGTTATTTCCGTGGCTATGACTGTAGGGGTTATCAACTTCTGCCGCCATCCTGATATCATGCCCGGAGAATGCGAGATTAAAGTATGTTCGTTTTATATGTTCATAAACATGCTCGAAGGAGTTACTAGTATACGCCTGATTATTAAACATCTGCACAACGGCAGTATCTCTTCTCAGCTCGTCACCAATTTCCTGTAATCTCATTTCAGCTTCGATATTTCTGTCATCGTCGAGGGTCACAGATCTCATCTCCATAAGTTTCCACTCCCGATTTTCTATTGCTTTTGCTAACTCCAGAGTGATAAAAAGCGACATCATCAATGCGGAGATAGTAATATATGTGAGGTGGTATTTATAAACAAACTTAACTTTAAGAATAGTGAATAAACCATTTATACAGAAAAAGAAAACGACAGCATAAACACTGATATTATCAAAAATAAATATTTTCAGGAATACGGCAACCACGGCAAAAGTAAATATAAGAATTGCTATATCGCTGGGATTGCATCGTCTACAAAGTGCCGTCACAACAACTCTCGACGCTCTGAAAGTATTAATCGACAAAATTGCGATACAAAATATTCCCAAAATTGAAGAAAAGCTCACATCCAATATTCTGTCGAAGGACATATTAAAAGAGGCATTGTCCACAATTACTCTCACAGCATCACCCAAAAGAATAGTATAGGAGGCACTAAAAATCAGGAACATAATCCCCATCAGCATCATCCATTTCTTAGGAAGCCACAAAATCAACCTTTTGAAGTCAACAGAAAATGCAAGCACAATAAACGATACGATAACCGTATATACATACAAGGTACTCATTGACTGAACATGAGGAGCAGAGAAGTCGTAACTCAGCAGCAGGTTTTTATATACGATAGTATCTTCGATAAAGGGCATCTGATACAGGCAGTACACCCCAACAGCAAAAAGGCAAAGTATCGGCACGTTTAGGAAGAAGAATTTTCTGTTTATCCATGCCAGTATGCTAATCATCGCCATGAAAACAAAGAAGAGCAGAGAAAGCAACACAATGGTGACTTGCCCCCATATTTTGTTTGCCTCTTTAATATTATTGCAAGTTATACTAAAAACGAAGTTCCCATTTCCATCCAACACGGGGAATGAATTTTCGACATTATCCATGTGTAGGCTGAAACTCTCAGACAGTCCCAGGTGTGGGGATATTCCATTAGTGAAATAATTATTCTCTACCTCAAATTCTTGATCAATCTGAATAAGTCCATACACCTTCACTTCGCCCTTTATGGCTTCTCTAATTACATAATTCTTACTTGTTGGAAGCTTTACAATTCTGTTTGAGGAATAGGACAAACGCTTCAGTATATCTTCATAAGAAATCTGACTATCAGTCCAATACACAAGTTTATCTTTCTTAAATATGCACAATCCGTAGCCTTTGTCACGATACAATCCGTTAAGGGATTTAAACTCCTCCAGATAGTTGACATTTGCTGACTTTGTATCAATAACATTACGAATGTATGATATTTGCCCTTTAAGTATATCTTCTCTTTTTCGAAACTCTGCCTGCACTTTTCTACCTACACTATCAGTAGGGTCATGGTCGGTGTATAGATGACCAAACAAAAATGACAAACCCAGAAAAAAGAGCGACAATATCACAAATATGCGTAATCGTCTTCTTATCTTTTTTGGTATATAGTTTCTTTGCCTCGGCATTAACGCTATTCGTGATGGTATGGTTCGTTATTTATAATTGTAAAAGTACGATAAAATTGCTCTACAAACAAGAGTCGAATTAGCTGGTGGGAGAAGGTCATCTTCGACAATGACAATTTCCGACTAGCCTCGGCGTACACAGCCTCAGAAAAGCCATAAGGTCCGCCTATTGCAAAACAGACTTTCCGAATAGAGCTATTCATCATACTTTCCATTTCTTTGGCAAAGGCAATAGAGCTAAATTCTCTTCCTTTGTCATCTAGTAAAATTAATTGGTCATAGGCATTAGCCCTTTCTAATAACAATATTCCCTCTTTCTTTTTTTGTTCTTCTGCTGTGAGATTTTTTGTATTTTTCAATGCAGGTATAGTCAGCATATCGAATTTTATGTAGCGTTTAATGCGTTTTACATATTTCTCGATTCCTTCTACGAGATATGAGTCTTCAGTTTTGCCGACAAGCAGTAGTGTTACTTGCATTTCCTTTTTCAATAAAAAACGAGAGTACTAAGAAGCACCCTCGTTAATTTCAATTATCATCATAATTTATTCCAATCCTTTTTCGTATTGCGCAAGGGCTTCATAGCTTATGCCAACATTTGAGAAACCTCCGTCGTTGAAGAGGTTTTGCATAGTTACCTTTTTCGTCAAATCGGAGAATAGGGTTATACAGTAGTCAGCACAGTCCTCGCCCGAAGCATTTCCCAGTGGCGACATACGTTCTGCAAAGTCCATCAGCCTATTAAAACCTTTCACTCCGTTGCCAGCAGTAGTTTCGGTGGGTGACTGGGAGACGGTATTTACGCGTACATTTTTCTCTCGTCCGAGAATATATCCGAAACTTCTTGCAATAGACTCTAGCAGAGCCTTAGCATCTGCCATATCGCTATATCCGTCGAAAGTTCGTTGTGCTGCAATATATGACAATCCTACGATTGAAGCCCACTCATTTAGTGCATCTTGCTCACGAAGAGCCTGCATCACTTTATGGAATGAGATTGCTGACACATCGAGAGTTTTGTCCAGATTGCGATAGTTGAGTTTACCGTAAGGGATTTCTTTTCTCACATTAGGCGACATTCCTATGGAGTGTAGTACAAAATCAATTTTTCCTCCGAGTATCTCAACACTCTCTTTAACTAGAGCATTTAATTCCTCCATATTTGTAGCATCCGCCTCAATCACTTTTGCATTTGTTGCTTTGGCAAGTTCATCAATACTACCCATTCGCAATGCCATTGCAGTGTTACTCAATGTGAATGATGCACCTTCCTCTTTAGCTTTCATTGCTATTTTCCACGCTATGGAGTCAGGGTTTAATGCTCCGAATATTATCCCTCTTTTTCCTTTTAATAATCCATATGCCATTATACTAATCTTTTTATGAATTGCAAATTTACAAAATTATTTATTTATATTCACTCTCTCTACGAGGCAGTCCTATCAAAATTCTCTTTTTATGCTCTTAGAGAGTGGCAAGTGCTGCCGCAACACGTGCTATCGGCACTCTAAATGGCGAGCAACTTACATAGTCCATGCCTGCTGAGTTAAAAAACTCCACCGAAGCAGGGTCTCCTCCATGTTCTCCACAAATACCAACTTTGAGTTTAGGGTTTGCACTTCGTCCGTGTTCGATACCGTATTTCACGAGCTTCCCAACTCCGTTTTGGTCTAGGGTTTGAAATGGGTCGTCCGCCAATATTTTTTTATCTACATAAGCCTCCAAGAATTTTCCCGCATCATCTCTTGAATACCCGAATGTCATTTGGGTAAGGTCGTTAGTCCCGAACGAGAAGAATTCACAATACTTTGCAATTTCATCGGCAGTAATAGCAGCTCTCGGTGTTTCTATCATTGTGCCTATCAAATATTCGACTTTTTCGTTCTGTTCGTCGAAAACTCTCTGAGCTGTTTCTCTGATGACCTTAGCTTGATTTTCCAATTCTTGATATGTTCCTACCAGAGGAATCATTATTTCTGGCATTGGGTTGAGACCTTTACGCTTGCAGCTTATAGCTGCCTCAATGATAGCACGGGTTTGCATCTGAGTAATTTCGGGATATGTAACTCCCAGTCTGCAACCACGATGTCCGAGCATCGGGTTAAACTCTTCCAGTTTCGATATTGCGGTTTTCACTTCTTCGAGGGTAATCTTCATCTCGTCTGCAAGTTCTTTCTGAGTAACTTGTTGATGAGGGACGAACTCATGCAGCGGAGGATCTAGCAGTCTGATTGTCACGCCCTTGCCATCCATCACTTCAAAGATACCTTCAAAATCTTGGCGTTGGTAGGGTAATAATTCATCTAGTGCGATTTTTCGTCCTGCCTTAGTGGAGGACAAAATCATTTTGCGCATAGATTTTATTCTATCGCCATCGAAAAACATGTGTTCCGTACGGCAAAGTCCAATCCCGACAGCTCCAAATTTCAATGCAATAGACGCGTCTTTGGGAGTATCCGCATTCGTTCTTATTTTCAATCTCGAATACTTATCAGCCAGCTTCATCACCGTTTCAAAGTCTTCGGTGAGTGCCGCATCTTGAGTGGGGATTTTCCCTTCGTACACATCGCCTGTCGAGCCGTTAAGCGAAATCCAATCTCCCTCATTATATACAGTTTCGCCGACACTTAACTTTCTGCTCTTATAGTCTATTCTGATAGTCCCTGCTCCCGACACACAACACTTGCCCATACCTCGTGCTACTACAGCGGCGTGGGAGGTCATACCACCTTTTGCGGTCAATATTCCTTTTGCTGTATGCATTCCTTCGAGGTCTTCAGGCGAGGTTTCCACTCTCACCAAGATGCTTTTTTCATATTTTGATGCTTCGTCTGCGAAGAAAACTATTTGTCCTGTTGCAGCACCTGGAGACGCGGGCAAGCCTTTGGCAATAGCATTTGCACTGGCAAGCGCATCTACATCAAACACGGGGTGCAATAATTCATTAAGTTTATTAGGTTCTATTCTTCTCAGGGCTGTTTTCTCATCAATTTTACCTTCCGTCAGCAAGTCTGTTGCGATTTTCACCATAGCAGCACCTGTACGCTTGCCGCTTCTAGTCTGCAACAGCCAAAGTTTACCGTCTTGTATAGTAAATTCGAGGTCTTGCATATCGGAATAGTGTTCTTCGAGTCGATGCTGCACGTCCATCAAGTTTTTATATATATCGGGCATCAATTCCTCCAACGATGGATACTCAGCAGCTCTGACGCTTTCATCGACACTTGTAAGCTTTGCCCACACCTTTGAGCCTTCCAGTGTTATCTGCTGAGGAGTTCTGATACCTGCCACCACATCCTCACCCTGGGCATTTATGAGATATTCTCCATTAAAGGCATTAACTCCAGTTGCCGCATCACGAGTAAATGCAACCCCTGTTCCAGAAGTATTTCCCATATTTCCGAACACCATAGCTTGCACGTTCACGGCAGTTCCCCACTCTCCCGGAATATTATTTATTTTGCGATAATATATTGCTCTGTCATTATTCCAGCTTCCAAACACAGCGCCTATCGCTCCCCACAGTTGCTCCCAAGGGCTATCGGGAAAAGTCTTACCGGTTTGTGCCAACACTGCTTTTTTGAAGTCGCTAACCAAAGATTTTAAATCGTCGATGCTTAGGTCGCTGTCTGCTTCTATATTTTTTTGATGTTTTCGTTCCTCGATAATTTTCTCGAAGGGGTCAATTTCTTCTTTTGATTCGGGCTTCATTCCCAACACGACATCACCATACATCTGCACAAAGCGTCGATATGAATCCCATGCAAACCACTCGTTGCCTGAACGTTTTGCAAGTCCTTCGACAGCATCGTCGTTCAGCCCCAAGTTCAACACAGTGTCCATCATTCCGGGCATAGAGACCCGTGCTCCCGATCTCACAGAAACCAGACATGGATTGGTATTGCTACCAAATTCAGTACCCATTATTTGTTCGATGTTTCTAACTGCACTCTCAACATCCACTTTTATTCTGTCAAATGTGCTCTCTTTTCCTTCAGCATAATAAAGGGAGCAGACCTCAGTGTTTATAGTAAATCCCGGAGGCACTGGAATACCGATAGAGTTCATTTCCGCTAAATTAGCTCCTTTCCCACCTAGTTCATTTTTCATTGCGGCATTGCCCTCTGCATTGCCATTCCCGAAGGTGTAAACGTACTTTGCCATGTCTTAAACTGTTTAATTTTGTTTAAGCCAAATATAGACAATATTGTCTACACTTCAACTAAAAATCACCATTAAATTAATCTTTCATAGATTTTAGAGATAACCGATTAGGCAATATCTATGATTTGTATAGTCTGCCAGACTTAGTTACCTTTGCACCAAGCAGGTCGCTCCATCGCTGTTGATTTTATCGAGAGAGGAAAGTCCGGGCAACGCAGAGCGCCATATTTCCTAACGGGAAGCAGGGTGAAAACCTTGAGTAATGTAACAGAAAACAACCGCCTAAGGGCAAGGGTGAAAAGGTGAGGTAAGAGCTCACCGGAGGCTATGGCAACATGGTCTGCCGTACATCTTATGGGTTGCAAGACCAAATATACTCTAATACTTGCGATGCAAGTCTGAGCTTGCTCGGTTCAGTTCCACCAAGTGGATATTTAGAGGGGGTAGGTTGCTTGAACCTATTGGCGACAATGGGTCTAGACAAATGATGGGGCTCACATCATGTGAGACAGAACCCGGCTTATAGACCTGCTTTTTCTCTTTTTTTCAGCACAAACCAAGGAACAGAGTAAAGTCCCAAACTTATAAGCATCAATATAAAGAGTTTAACAGTTTCATTTTCTATCCATGGCTGAATAGCCAATGCCAGTAGAATTATCACGACATTCGTACCAAGTATTAGAAATGTAGCTTTGTAATGTTTGTATCCAAGTCTCAGGAAGCTGTGATGGATGTGATTTTTATCTGGTTTAAAAGGAGAGTTTCCTGATTTAAGGCGAATAAAAAATACTCTCAGGGTATCGGTGAGTGGGTACGCTATAATTCCATATAGAAGAGAGGGTGATATTTGAGTATACCCATCAGTTCCTGGGTCATTTAAATATCTTATAGCCATTATTGATATACTCAATCCCACGAGCATAGAGCCGGTATCGCCCATAAAGAGTTTATTTCTCAATCCAAACACATTATACATAAAGAAAGATATCAAAACTCCTGTCAAGGAAGCAGCAAATATAGCATACTGATATTCATTTCTAGTAATAAATATAATCGTAAACGCGAAGGACGAAACGATGCCTATACCCGATGCTAAACCGTCGATGCCGTCGATAAGATTAAACCCATTAATTATCAGCATCACCATAAAAATCGTTACAAAGACAGCAATCCAATAAGGAACGGGGGCACTTGTGATAAATCCATGAAAATCTTTTATATATAGGTCTGCCACAAAAATCACTATTGCCGTTGCAACTAGCTGAATAATCGATTTAGAGCGTGCCGATATGTCCAATATGTCATCCTTAATACCGATATAGAACAAAATGATAAGAGCAACCACAATATAAGGCAACTCAAGGAAAATATACTTATAGCAAAACAGGGTTGTCGAGACAGTTAAAGCCAAGAAAATCGCGGCTCCTCCGAGAGTTGGCACTCTTCTTTTAGTCACTTTTCGTTCGTCAGGTTCGTCGTACAAGTGTTTTTCTCTTGCAATAGTCAATATGCTGGGAATGCTGAAGTGTCCTATTATGAAACTAGCGAACAATGCAGCAAGTACTAAAATTAAATCTATCATAACAAAAGGCTTAATCGGTAAAGCAAAGGTAGGTAAAAATACTTCAGTTCCAAATTTTTTTTATTTTTGTTTTCAGGTAACAATAAAAAAGTTTATAATGGCTTCAAAACTGACTAAGAAAGTACTATTCAAAGAACTTATCTCTTATTTTCAAAGTACAATGCCTATTGCTGAAACCGAGTTGAGCTACACAAACCCTTACGAACTGCTCGTTGCTGTAATCCTCTCTGCTCAGTGTACCGACAAGAGGGTAAATATTGTAACTCCCCCATTCTTTGAAAGATTTCCAAGTCCGGAGGTTTTAGCATCCGCCTCTGTCGAAGATGTTTTCGACATGATACGGTCTATCTCGTATCCGAACAACAAAGCCAAGCATTTATTAGGTATGGCGAAGATGCTCATTAATGATTTCGGAGGTAATATTCCTAGCGACATCAACGAGCTTCAACGTTTGCCAGGAGTTGGGCGCAAAACCGCAAATGTAATTGCCTCCGTGGTCTTCAACAAGCCTGCAATGGCGGTAGACACGCATGTTTTTAGGGTTTCCGAGCGCATAGGCTTAACAACGAACAGCAAGACTCCCTTAGAGACGGAAAAAACTTTAGTAAAGTATTTTCCCGAGGACTTAATTCCTAAAGCTCACCATTGGCTCATTCTTCATGGGAGATATGTATGTTTGGCAAGAAAGCCCAAGTGTGAGCAATGTGGACTCGCACATCTATGTCGATACTACTCGAAAAATATATCTTTATCCAAATGAGTTTAACCTGAGTTTAATGCTCCTCGTCGAAGAATTTTGCTAATCCGCCGAGAGCTGTTTCCTTATAAAGCATAGGCAGGTCATGTCCGGTTTGTCTCATTGCCGTAACAACTTTGTCAAACGAGATATGATGCTGTCCGTCAGAAATAAGGGAGTATGTAGCATGCGAGAGCGAGCGTAGAGAAGCGAAAGCATTTCGCTCAATACAAGGTATTTGCACCAGCCCCCTAATCGGGTCGCAAGTTAGTCCTAAATGGTGTTCGAGTCCCATTTCGGCAGCATATTCGATTTGCAAGGGAGTTCCGCCTTGCAACTGTGTTGCAGCACCCGAAGCCATAGCACATGCCACACCGACCTCTCCTTGACAACCAACTTCTGCACCTGATATAGATGCATTTTGTTTGACAATGTTGCCTATCAGTCCGGCAGTTGCAAGTGCCCTAATAATTTTCTTATCGTTCATTTCATAAGAAGTTTTCATAAAGTAGCACACCGCGGGGAGCACACCGCAAGCACCACAAGTAGGAGCAGCAACGACGATATGTCCCGAAGCGTTCTCTTCAGACACTGCCAAGGAATATGCAAATAAGTTTGCGTTGCGTTTCATGCTTTTTGAGAAAGAGCGTCCCCTCTCGAAATATGTATGAGCTTTTCTTTGTAGTTTCAGTATTCCAGGCAGCTGTCCTTCTTCATTAAGCCCTCGTTTGATACAATCTTGCATAGTTTCCCAAACGAGCTGCAGATAGTCTTCAATCTCTTCACCTTCAAACTCATAAACCAGTTCCCACATATTTCTACCGTTGCTTTTACACCAGTTTAGCACCTCCTGCATGTTCTTAAAGGGATAGACATCCTCAGTATCTTCGGACTTCCCAGTTGTAGATATTGCTCCTCCTCCCACGCTGAAATAGGTTTGCGAGTTTATAAGCTCTCCCGAGTTGGAATATGCTTCAAACTTCATAGCATTTGGATGCTGAGGCAAGAACTCCTCAGGTTTCCACACTATTTCTTTCAGTTTAGCTCCTAGTGCCTCCTCGACAGCTTTATCTGTAAGGTGTCCGTGTCCGGTTGCAGCAAGAGCTCCGTATAGAGTTACAACAAACTCGTGCGCACTCAGGTTTTGAGCTACAAATCTCGTTGCTGCTTTATTGGGAGCCATTGTGTGGCTACTCGATGGTCCATGACCGATGCGATATAGTTCTTTTAAGGACTTCATTTATTTATTTTTTCAGCTATCCATGTTCCGACCTCAGATGTAGAGTAAGACTTAGCGTCGCCAGCAATATCTTCGGTAACGACGCCTTGTTCGAGCGACTGATTTACTGCGTCTCTAATCATTTTACCTTCCTCTTCCAGCTTAAATGCATATTCAAACATCATTGCTGCAGAAAGAATTGTAGCTATTGGATTTGCTATATTTTTTCCTGTCGCCTGAGGATATGACCCGTGTATAGGTTCAAAAACGGAAGTATGTATTCCTATTGATGCCGATGGCAGTAGTCCAAGCGAGCCTGTAATTACACTAGCTTCGTCGGTAAGTATATCCCCAAACATATTTTCAGTTACCATAACATCAAAATTTTTAGGCCACTGAACGATTTGCATAGCTGCATTGTCGACAAACATAAATTCTGTTTCTATGTCGGGATAGGAGCCTTTTATTTCCTGGGCAGTCTCTCGCCACAAGCGAGATGTAGCAAGCACATTTGCCTTATCGACTACTGTAAGTTTTTTATTTCTTTTTCCTGCAAACTCGTAGGCAAGTTTTAGTATTCTGCTAATTTCTTCTTTCGTGTAAGTGCAGGTGTCATATGCGGTGTTGCCATCTTCGCTGCGTCCTTGAGGGCGACCAAAATATATTCCGCCCGTCAGTTCGCGTATGCAAATAAAGTCGGCATTTTCGACCAGCTCTTTTTTCAATGGTGATTTGTGCAATAATGATGGGAAAGTCGTTATCGGGCGGATATTAGCATACAGACCAAGTTCTTTTCTCATTTTCAGCAGACCTTGTTCGGGTCTCACTTTGGCATTTGGATTATTATCGAATTTTGGGTCTCCGATAGCTCCAAAAAGTACAGCATCCGATGCCATGCAAATATCATGGGTTTCTTTAGGGTATGGATCTCCCACTTTGTCTATTGCTATCGCTCCTGTCAATGCAGTTTTATATAGGGTTTCGTGTCCTTTTTTGTCACACACGGCTTTTATTACTTTCAGAGCCTGTTCAATTATCTCTGGTCCTATGCCGTCGCCCGGCAACACTGCGATATTTAGTTTCATCTGTTTATATTTTTGCAATAAGCTGTAAGCTATAGGCTTTATGCTTTTGCTGTTTTTAATCATCCTCCTGTGTGTAGTTTGGCTTATTGCATATTGCTTAAAGCCTACTGCATGGAAGTTTCATGTGTTTATTTTTTGTTTTCTGACCACTGACCACTATTAGAATCTTGCTACAAATGTAGTCAAATAAGTTATCATATTCTGCGAATTTTATAATCCCCAGTTATCAAAGATTAAGAATCCGAAGTTCAGTCCAATGAACACATCATTATTCCCATCAGGAGAGTAGTCTACCGATAGGCTGATAGGACCTAATGATGTATTGTACACTATTGCCGAAGAGAACAAGTAGTTTATGTTGTTCATAGGATTTACTATTTCATTCTTTGCGCTCACATAAGATCCTGCGTCTTCAATACTGTAGGGTGGTTCTGTTGCTTTGTAATACCCTTCATTGACTTTCACGAAGGGAGCAAAAGCGTATCCTTCCGCTCTGATATCAAAGTTATCATTGAAAGAGTAAATATATCTCAGTCCGAAAGCTCCGTAGTTGTTGCTTCTCAAATGGTCATCGTACATAATTTGACTTGTGGGGGTAGGCGAAAATGCGTGCGAGAACATTGTAGAGGTATTCAGCGTTGCAAATGCCTGATTTACAGTACCCATTCCTTCCAAGAAAATACCCAGAGTATTTTTTTTTGACAAGGTGATATATATATCCTTCATCAGATAAATACTTCCCATATTGTGCACCTGCGAGAACTCCGAGACTAAGACGCTCGTTGAGCCGGGTGAGAAATCCTCCACTCCGTGTCCTACCTCTGCCACAATCACCGTTTCGCTACCATTTTTAGCATATTGCAGGCGTTCTTTACTCGAATGTTTATATATAGCTCTAGCAGAGAACAGCATGTATTGGTTTTTTTCGGGAATAATCTCATTGGCAGCCGTTCCAACAAATTGGTCTGCATAGGTAATTGTAAAATTAGGCTCCAACATAATTGTACTTTTCCGAGAGACTGGCAGTTCCATTTTCACGCCTCCATAGATTTGTCGTTTTTGGGTGTCAAATTTTCCTGAAGAGTTCGACAAGAAGTCTGTCAGCAGTATATTTTTATATATCAGCGAATGATATTTTATTTGAGGTTTCAGATAGAATTTTCGTTTTGACGCAAACTCAATATGGCTAGTCAGCGAAGCGGAATTATAAAACTGTCCCAAATCTATTGCGGCTTTAAAGTAGTACGGGTTATTACCACTAAATAGGTTATAGTCGGCACTCAGATATATCTGATTTGCAGGCAAGGTTGACAGATGTCCTCCCAGATTAAACTTAAAAGCTTGGTCTTTTACCACATTGAGGTCTACATCGAAATATCCCGACCTTTGATTATATTTGAATACAGGTTTTAGCTCCTTCACCATTGGTTCGGCCAGCAGTCGATAGTATCCTTTAGCAAAACCTTCCATGTTAAGCACACCTTGTTCAGACTTCACCATTTTATACATATAGTTTATTTCCAAAGGGTTATCGACTCCTTTTATCGACAAATTGTCAAACACGAGCTTCGGTTTTAGGGAATTAAACAAGCCTCTGTCCATCTCGTGTCCTATTTGATCTTCTTGTCTGAGCAATCCAAGAGGTAAAACGCTGTCAATATAAGCCTTAGCAGTTGCGTATCCCATAAGATATGCAGAGTCTATATTATTAAAATCCAGCAAGCTGTATGCGCTCATGTCGGAATGCAGTATCACTCCTTTGTCGGCAGGAATAGACAGGTTGTCGCCCCTCATTAACACTGTTTCGAGCTGATGATACAAATCTCCGTCTCTAACTGCATGTGTCATGGAAGTTACTTTATGAGCTATAGTATAATCAGGAGAAAACTCTTTTATCATAATGTCTGCTGGCAGATTATTCATTATACCACCGTCAAAATATAGGGAGTCGTTTATTTTGACCGCCTTAAAAACGATAGGGAAAGCCATTGAGGCTCTGATTGCATATCCCAGATATCCATTTTTAAAGACCGTAGTTTTGTTATCAGCATATATATTTGTTGCCACACATCGAAACGGCACAAAAAGATTATCAAAATTCCCCCTTGCAAAAGCTCCTGCACTTGCAAACACCTCATTTAGCAGCAGGTTAATTGGGCTTTCAGGTATAAAATTGGTTGGCAATACGAACTTCAATTTCCCATCTTTTGTTTTTTCTACTCCCAGACTCAATATTGCAGAAGTATGCTCTCTGAGGGAGAAATACTTATACTCTTCCAGAACGTCTCCTTTCAAAAGGGATGCGAACTTGTCGGATGACAATAGTTCTACCATTTGGGCGGGAGTATATCCTGAGGCATACAGACCACCCACGATAGCACCTATTGAAGTACCGCCTATATAGTCAATTGGTATATGATTATCTTCAAAGGCTTGCAGAAAGCCAATGTGTGCCATTCCTTTAGCTCCACCACCACCAAGAGCCACGCCAATACTTTGAGCGCAGGTTTTCGATGTCGGCATTAAAACTAACGCCAACCAACACAGCAAAGAAAATAACTTTGCCATCATCGCATGTGCTATAAAAATTCTCATCTACATTTAAAAGTGTATGCTTAAACACCAAGCGACGGTAAAAATAAGCAATTCTGCCAAAGGTTTCAAAATAATATTTACTTTTCTCTTGTTTCTTTGTATTAATTATTACTACATTTGAGCCATAAATTATATTACGTAGCGCATATATCTGTGTTTAACCATATTATTGATTCACCTATGAAAAATGAAAAAACGCATGTTGTAGAGAAGGTTGCTATCAGGTTTTCCGGCGATTCCGGCGATGGTATGCAATTAGTAGGCTCTATCTTCTCCGACATTTCGGCAATTCAAGGGAATGACATAGCCACATTTCCTGATTTTCCTTCTGAGATTAGGGCACCACAAGGGACCATTGGGGGAGTGTCTGGTTTTCAGGTGCATTTTGGCAATGTTTCGATTTCCAATCCGGGAGACAGTGCTGATGTTCTGATAGCAATGAATCCGGCATCATTGAAAGCCAATATTCCCTATCTGATGCCTCACTGCACAATAATTTGTGATTTTGATTCTTTCACCGAAAAGAATTGCGACAAAGCTGGTTTTAAGACTAATGATCCATTTAAGGAGCTAAATATTCCCGACACCAGAGTAATAAGAGTACCTGCCACCTCTCTTACAAAGAAAGCACTTGAAGAATTTGATGCCGACAAAAAAGTCATAGGCAAGAGTAAAAACATGCTTATCTTGGGAGTAATCTGTTGGATGTACGACAGAGACATGAATACGGTAAAAAAAGCGATTAGTGATAAATTTAAATCCAAGCCTCAGGTTGCGGAGTTGAACATTGCTACTCTCAACGCCGGATATAACTTTGGAGCGAACGTACAGCTTGCCACACCACAATTCAAGGTTCACCCTGCCGACATCGCCAAAGGCAAATACAGAACCATGCAAGGCAATAAAGCTACGGCATGGGGACTGATGGCGGCATCGGAAAAATCGGGATTGGATCTTTTTCTAGGTTCCTATCCTATCACTCCGGCGACCGACATATTGCAGGAGCTTGCCAAGCATAAGTCACTAGGAGTAAAGACTTTTCAGGCAGAAGACGAAATTGCGGGGATATGTACGTCAATAGGAGCGTCCTTTGCAGGGAAGTTGGCAGCGACCTCCAC
The DNA here is from genome assembly GCA_047972135.1 of Bacteroidales bacterium. GTDB lineage: Bacteria > Bacteroidota > Bacteroidia > Bacteroidales > Prolixibacteraceae > JBKEAJ01. Next base: position 42,642 of record JBKEAJ010000118.1, read on the forward strand.
GTCGGGGCCCGGTCTCGCCTTAAAATCCGAAGCGATAGGACTTGCAATAATGGCAGAGCTACCTCTAGTAATTATAAACGTCCAAAGAGGAGGTCCATCAACGGGCTTACCCACCAAAACCGAGCAAAGCGATTTAAATCAAGCACTATATGGTAGGAACGGCGAGTCGCCACTGATAGTTATGGCAGCCAGCTCACCTGCTGATTGTTTTTGGTATGCTTTTATGGCAGCGAAGTTGACCTTGGAACACATGACACCTGTCATATTATTGACCGACGGTTATTTAGGCAATGGCAGTGAGCCTTGGAAAATCCCACAGATGAAGGATTTACCCACAATCAAGCCTCGTATTGCCAAATCTCTGAAAGATTTTAGTGCATACAAACGCACTGACGACACCCTGGCTCGCGAATGGGCATTTCCGGGCATGCAAGGTTTTGAACATCGTATTGGAGGACTCGAAAAAGACGAAACGGGCTGTGTTAGCCACAATCCCCAAAACCACCAAAAAATGTCTGACCTTCGTCAGTCTAAAGTTGACAAAGTTCAAGAAGTAATTCCCGACCTAGAGCTAGTTGGCAGCAAAGATGCCGACCTATTGGTAGTAGGCTGGGGAGGTACTTACGGGCATCTTATCGATGCAGTCAGGCATATGCACAAAAACAATAAGAGTGTTGCATTAGCACATTTCAACTACATCCTTCCACTCCCAAAGAATACAGAGGAAGTATTGAGCAGGCACAAAAAGATTGTAGTATGCGAGCTTAACAATGGGCAATTTGCCTCATATTTAAGGGATAAAGTACCTGGCAACACCTATTTACAATACAATAAATTGCAAGGTTTGCCTTTCAGTGTACATGAGTTAGTTGAGCATTTTGAACAATTACTTGAAAAATAAAATCATGGCAGATACAAAATACACATTCAAAGATTTTAAGAGCGACAACGAGGTGCGTTGGTGTCCTGGTTGTGGCGACTACGGTATATTGACAGCCGTACAACGCTCTATGGCAGAGTTGGAAGACATTGAGCATGAGGACCACGCCATAATCTCGGGTATAGGTTGCAGTTCGCGCTTTCCCTACTACATGAGTACCTTTGGTTTTCACACTATTCACGGTCGGGCTGCTGCCATAGCATCGGGAGTAAAATGTGCTAATCCTAATTTAACGGTATGGCAGATATCAGGCGACGGCGATGCGATGGCAATTGGCGGCAACCACTTCATTCATGCCATTCGCAGGAATATCAACATGAACATGATTGTGTTCAACAACAAGATTTATGGACTTACAAAGGGGCAGTATTCTCCGACTTCTGACAGGGGCTGCGTCACTAAGACCTCTCCATTCGGGACGGTAGAAAACTCTTTCAATGTTGGGCAGTTGGTACTTGGAGCAGGCGGTTCATTCTTTGCTCGCACAATGGATGTCAACCTAAAGCACAATCAGCAGATGTGTACCGATGCAGCAAGATTTAAGGGAACGGCTGTCATTGAGGTGCTACAGAACTGTGTTATCTTCAACGATGGTATATACTCAGATATTACAAAAGCCGACAACAAGAAAGACAGGCAGCTATTTTTGGAGCATGGTAAGCCCATGATATATGGCGAGAACAACAATTTGGGTTTAATGCTTGACAAAGCGGGAAAGATCATTTCGGTGGAAATTGGTAAAAACGGAATTACCGAGACCGACATATTAGTTCATGATGCACATTGTGAGGACACACATATTCATAATCATCTGATACGCATGTCTCTTCCCCATTTGCCTATCGTTTTTGGAGTGATTCGTGCTGTGGACTCTCCTGTTTACGACGAGTGTATGGAATTGCAAGTCGAAGAAATTGAGCATAAGAGTAAGATACACAACATGGACGAGCTCATGAATTCGGGCGACACATGGACAGTTGAGTAAATCTCAGTATACACCTACAGATGTATCTTTGCAGCCGTTATTGGAGTTCCCCAAAAACGGCTGCCTTTTTTTGCAAACTCTTTTTCGTCCTCAGTTGTCAAGAAATTAAGACTAGCACCTTTTGAGAGTCGATTTTCCATTTCAGGATGTCGGTGCAAGTAGTCTTTTAGTCCTTCGGCAACGAAAGCTGCTTGGTTCATAAGAGTCACCTGCGCAGGCAGGAATTGCTCTATCTGACTCTTAATCAATGGATAGTGAGTACAGGCAGGGATTATCAAATCAATTGCATCATCTTTTGCCAGCAAGGCTTTCACTTTTTCTTCAATAAATGGTAGGGCTGCGGGGTTTAGCTCCTCCCCATTTTCTATTATCGGCACCCACATTGGGCAATCTTGTTGAACGATATGCGTCACCTTCCCAAGCGACCATTTGCGTAGTTCTATGGGATAAGACTTTGAATTTACTGTTCCGGTAGTCCCCAACACTCCAATATGCCCTGTTTTCGTTATTTTCCCCGCATACTCCACAGCTGGTCTGATAACTCCCAGCACTCTATTGTTTGGAGACAGTGAGGGCAGCACATTTTGCTGTATTGTTCGAAGAGCCTTTGCCGAAGCTGTATTGCAAGCCAATATAATAAGAGGAGAGTTTCTGTCGAACAAGTATTTTACTGCATCCAAAGTATATTCATACACCACCTCGAATGAGCGTGTTCCATAAGGAGCCCTCGCATTATCACCCAAATACAGATAATCGTATTGCGGCAGCAGTGTATAAATTTCTTTCAACACCGTTAGTCCACCGTATCCGGAGTCGAATATTGCAATTGGAGAGTACAAGGATCACTGTATTCCAAGTTCTTTTTTCACCAAAGGCAAAACATCCACGCTAGAGCTACCTTTGTATAAGATTGTATTAGAGCTGACATCAAAGATGTATAAAAATCCTTGTGTATTTCCCACAGTTTCGACTGCTTTCCTCGCTTTTTCAATAAGCGGGTTCATAATATCGGCTTCTTTTTTCTGAATTTGTTGTTGTGCAGAAGCCTGAAATGCTTGTATGCGCTGATTTAGGTCATTAATCTCGTCTTCTTTCGAAGTTTTAATTGCATCACTGATATCACGTCCCTGCATATACTCTTGGTATTCTTTGAATTTCCCTTGTGCCTCACTTTGAAGAGTACTCAATTGGTCTTCCAAGCCCTTCACAAACTTATTATAATCTTCTTCAGCCGCTTTTCTTTCGGGCATTGCCTGCACCAGCTCCGCAAAGCTTATATGACCAAACTTCTGTGCCTTCACCGACGAAACCCCTGCAAATGCTACAAGGGCGATTAATATCAATAGCTTCTTCATAGTATTTTCTGTATTAATGTATTTCTATAGTCCTAACTTTTCCTTCACTTTGGGTAATAAATCCACACTTTTTTCCGAATAGTACATAAGCACCTGGTTACTAGTATCAAATACCAATTCCAGCTTCATCCCTTCAGCTACGGCATCAACAGCGTCCTGAGCTTTTTTCACTATTGGGTTTAACAATTTCATCTGTTCCTGCTGTAAGCTTCGTTGTGCATTTTGTGAGAAGGATTGAATTTGTTGCATCTTTGCTTGCAGCTCGTCTTCCTTTGTACTTTTTATAAGGTCAGACCAGACAGCCACGTTCTTCTCATATTCAGCCAGTTTTGTTTGATATTCGGTTTGAAGGTTCTTCAATTCTCCTTCCAACTCTACGCTCAATTTTTGCATTGATTTCTGAGCTTCCACTCTTTCAGGCATAAGCTCTACGAGAGCAGCAAGGTCGATATGTCCGAATTTGCCTTGCGCAAAGACAGCCGTGCTGCAACACAGCAACGCCACGACACATAAGACTTTTGTAATCTTCTTCATTTCTATAAACATATTCTTTTATTTATATCCCATTTCCCTGAGCACGTCGTCGCTAATATCGTAGCGAGAGTCGGAGTACAACAATGACACTCCCGACGCTTTGTCAAACACCATTCCGTAACTACCTTTTTTCGACACTTCTTCAATAGCTCTGTACACCTCTTTCTGAATAGGGTCTACCAAATCTTGGCGTTTTTTAAAAAGCAAACCGTTTTCGCCAAAATACTCTTTTTGTTTTTGTTTTAGCTCTTTCTCTTTAGTAACGATAACATCTTCTCTTTTTTTCTTCATGTCGGCAGACAAAAGCACCGACTCGGCACGGTAGTCGTTATACATTTTTTCAAGCTCATTGCTCATTGCCTCAAGTTCTTTTTGATATTGTCTTGATATCTGGTCGAGTTGGTCTTGAGCAGCTTTGAAGGTTGGTATATTTGCAAGTATATACTCCGTGTCTATGTAAGCCATTTTTTGTGCTTTTGCAGGCACGACTGCAAGCAACACTAAAGCTAAAATTACTAATATGTTTCTCATGTTTTCCTTTTTTGATTTACAAATGCAAATGTACAACTATTTATTTAATACTAGAATGACTGTCCGATTATAAAGTGGAATTGGCTACCACTAGTTTCACCTAACACTTTATCGAAACCATAGCCCCAATCTACTCCCATCATTCCGAATATCGGCAAATATATTCTGACCCCTGCACCTGCCGCTCTTTTCAAGTCAAAAGGGTCGAAATCTTTGAACGATAGAGCATCCATTCCTGCCCAGGCATTACCCGCCTCTAAGAATGTCAATAGATATATTGTTGCCTGTTGTTCGAGCGACACTGGATATCTTAGTTCCATGGTATATTTTGTGTATATTCCTGCACCCAAATACTGACTACCTGTAGCATTTGCAGAAATCATACCATCTTCATAACCACGTTGCGAAACCACGGATGTTCCCGGCATATACGAGCCACTAAGTCCAGAACCTCCGACATTAAAACGTTCGTAGGGTGATATCAGGTTTTTATTATAGTACCCTAGGAATGCTCCTTCAAATTTTGCCATCAGCACCAGCTTATTGTTTGGGCTAAGAGGCATATATTTTTCCCCTTTCAATGATAGTTGATAGTATTCCAGCCAAGGCAGTTGTTTTTTCTTCCAAGCATCGAAAGCATCCGTATCGTCTTCGTCGGGTTGTTTTGAGAATAACGAATAAGGGAAAGTAAACTTCACTCCCAGAGAATAGTTAGAGCCGGATCTCGGATATATAGGGTAATCTACGGAGTTTCTTCCAAATATAGTATTCAGGCTCAGGTTGTTATAATTATTGACATTATATTTTCCTTCGGGGTCAACATAATACTGAAAATTCTGATATAGATTTTGTGTCAAGTATCTCTCGAACGATAAATAGTGGTTTATGGTAAAATAATCATCAGGCCATTTCAAGCGGTATCCATATCCAACTCCTATGGCAAATGTTTGTTGGATTTTATCGCCGTCGCTTCCTTCGCCATCATAGGTATAGCTGTCGCCAGAGTTGCTATAGTTATTGTAATAGCTGCCATAGTAGCTACTATAATAGTTACTGTAGCTTTGTGCAGTATTATAGTCGTCGAGATAAGAATTTTCAGAGTAGTTATATTTATAGTACGACAGGTTCACCGACAAATTATTAGGTTTTTTGCCACCGAGCCATGGTTCTGAGAAGCTAATACTATAACTCTGCATATACTTACCGCTGACCTGAGCTTTCAGTGCCAGTGTTTGTCCATCGCCTGATGGTAAGGGTTTGTAGGATTCGGGATTAAACATGTTCCTGATGGAGAAGTTATTAAATCTCACTCCTGCACTAAAGATAAATCGGCGCGCACCATATCCTCCCGAGAGTTCTAATTGGTCGTTTTCTCTCTCTGTCAGGTTATATGTCACGTCAACGGTTCCCGACTCGGGGTTTGGGACTATATCTGGGATTAGGCTATTTTCGTCGAAGTGTCCTAGTCTTGCAATTCTAAACAGCGAGTTTTTTATATCGCTTTTGCTGAATAGGTCGCCGGGCTTGGTGTAAAGCTCTCTTCTGACCACATGTTCGTTGGTTTTTGTGTTGCCAAGAATTTTCACGTCGTTTATTGTTGCTTGCGAGCCTTCAATAATTCTCATTTCAAAGTCTATTGAATCGTTGGCAACATTCGTTTCTATAGGACTGATATTGGAGAACACATATCCATTGTCGAGATACAGACTGCTGACGGCATCGTCGTCTTCTTGCAAGCGTTTATTCAACATTTTTTGGTCGAAGACATCACCTTTCTTAATTCCCAGCACATTGTCGAGCATAAAAGAAGGGTACTTAGTATTTCCCACCCACTTAATATCTCTAAAATAGTATTTATCGCCCTCTTCCACCCATATGTCGAGTTTAATATTCTTGTCGTCAATTTTTGTAATAGAGTCTCGTAGTACTATCGCATCCCGATAGCCCAGCTCATTGAACTTCTTAATCATATCGCCTTTATCGTCCTTATACAAAGCCTCTTGAAACTTCTTACTCTTAAAAAAGTTTCTGATATCCTTAGAATTGGTTTTCTTCATTGCTCTTTCAAGTTTAAAGCTGGACACTTCGGTATTTCCATGAAAGACAATTTCGTCTACCTTCACTTTTTCATTTTTGTCGACGTCAATATCCAGAATAATACTGTTGGCACTGTTAGGGTCATTGCGTCTCACGACAATAACGTCGGTATTAAGGTATCCTTTTTCAGAGAAATATCCTTTTATAAGCCTTTCCGCCGAGACGATACTGTTTTCCGTCACCTGCTGTCCGGGTATCAAAGAAAGTTTCTTGTCAAGGTCTTCTTTTTCGCCTTTTTTAAGTCCTTTATACTGCACTGAGGTAAGTCGTGGTATTTCAGTGAGCATCACATCTAGCCAGATTTGTTTACCTTCGATTTTTGCAATAGATATATCGACATCAGAGAACAGTCCTCTCTGCCATAGATTTCTTATTGCCGCACTAATTTCCGTACCTGGCACTTCCACTTCCTGTCCGACTCTCAGTCCGGTAAAGGTTTTTAGTCGGTCTTTATCGAGATAGTTAATTCCGGATATTTCTATATCGGCAATTATATACTTCTTCGGATTAGAGTAATCTATATTTACGGGGGTGTTGTCAGTGTCTTGCGCCAAGGTTTTCGACAGATTGAAGCATAATAATGAAGTTACCGCCAGTAATAAAGTTTTTGCTTTATACATACTATATTTTTTATATCTTGTATTTTGCTGATACACAATCAACAGTTTTCTTGTTTTTTTATTTGTTCGCCTGTCATACCAAATCGTCTTTCCCTATTTTGGTATTTATATATTGCCTCATAAAAGTTGTCTTTTCTAAAATCTGGCCACATCACTTCGGGAAAATACAACTCCGAATACGACAGCTGCCAAAGCAGGAAGTTGCTAATCCTTTGTTCACCGCTAGTGCGTATCATCAATTCAGGATTTGGTATTCCCTTTGTCATAAGATGACTTTCAAAAAGCTGCGGCGTAATGTCATCGATAGAAATAACTTTATTCTCAACATCTTTCGCCACCTGCTTTACAGCCTCAATAATTTCCAAACGCGAGCTATAACTCAACGCAACAATAAATGCTGTTCCTGTATTTTTCTGCAAGCGCATCTCGGTTTTCTCCACGCTGCCTCTCACCTCTTCTGGCAGAGCATTTTTATTGCCGATAATCAAGAGCCTCATATTCAGACTATCGAGTTTATCTGCCTTCAGTTCAATAGCCTTAGCCATCAGAGCCATTAGCAAATCGACCTCCTCCTTCGGTCTTTTCCAGTTTTCGGTAGAAAAGGCGTAGACTGTCAGATATTTCAATCCTATCTCGGCAGACACTTCAAGGACTTCTTCCAGAGCGTTCATGCCCTCCTCGTGTCCGTCGTTTCGTTCCTTGCCTTGTTGCTTTGCCCAACGTCCGTTGCCATCCATTATGATAGCAATGTGTTCGGGGAGCTTATCCAAGTTTATTTTATCTTTATAATTAATCAAGTCCATAACAATCACGTGCGAAAATAATCAATTTATAGGAGATATGAATACCAAAAACAGGAATGATGTCATTATTGTGCATCGACGAAGCACCTTCAAAGCCAATAGGGTTAAGCAAATCGTCGAGCGTTGATGCAAACATTTTTTTCACAACTATTTCTGCACCGATTGTCAGCGTTTTGCTCACATCTGCTTTTATGCCAAAAGTCACTGGCACATAAATCGGCATTTCGGAACTCTCGTAGGGAGTAGGAGTCGGCGGCATATAGTCTGGATGCGGAGTAAGAAGTATTAACATTGCCGGGTCGTAATAGTAGTTGTATGACATGACCCCTACGCCAAGCCCTACATACGAAGTCCATCGATGCTCTTTCCCTCCGGTACGAAATCTCAAATAATTCACTTCTGCCGAAACATTTATATCATTAATATTTTTAGAGAAACTGTAGCCCGCCCCATTGAATGCACCTTCCACATTCAAACCTGTGTAATTATAATTCAACCGGCATGCAAACCTTGTGTGGACGTTATATCGCAACAACACTCCTCCCGTATTGGGAAGTGGGTCTGCAAAGTGGTCAACGGAGGTCAAGTCGCCAAAATAGCTACTCATCCCTACGAATGCCCCCACGTCCAAGGACCGCTTTTGACCATACACACAGTATGTACAAGTCAGTAATATCAGCAAAATCAGTTTTTTCAGTATTCCTTTTTTCAATTTGTTTTACAGTATCTCTTTTTGCACAAAGCCAATGAGTATATAACTCCTATATATAAAAAAAATTGTAGCACTCGGTATATTTTATTCTATCAAGCTACGTATTGCCAAATTACTTTGGTCGAAAGGGAATTTCGAGACAATCCCATCCATTTTTGCTTTTATCTCCACCGTACACAGATTGCCAACACTGCCGGCATGAGTATGTAAAATCTTTCTCTTTGGCATATACTCCCCTGCTTCAATCTGTCGGGCAACCTCCTTGTACGCATCTCTGAAAGGAACTCCGTTTTTTACCATTTCGTTCACCTGCTCGACACTAAATATCAGGTCATACTTATAGTCGTCGATAATATCTTTTCTAATGCTAATATTTTCGATTGCAAAATTACAAACTTCCAGGCAGCTCTTCAGTTCCTCGATTGCAGGGAACAGCACTTCTTTCAGTAGCTGATAGTCTCTAAAATAGCCACTTGGCATATTGTTTGTCATCATCGACACCTCGTTTGGCAGTGCCGTCAGCCTATTTGTCTTTGCCCTCAGAAGTTCGAACACATCAGGATTCTTCTTATGTGGCATAATACTCGACCCTGTTGTCATTTCTGTCGGCAGACTCAGGAAGTTGAAGTTTTGCGACATATACAAACACACATCCGTAGCTAGTTTATTCAAAGTTGATGCCACAGATGCCATAGCATATGCAAGAGCTTTCTCCGTCTTTCCCCGCCCCATTTGCGCATACACCACGTTATAACTCATTTCTTCAAAGCCCAACAGCTTAGTAGTCATTTCTCTGTCCAGCGGAAAAGAGGAGCCGTAGCCTGCTGCACTGCCCAGTGGATTCTGGTTGACAACGAAATAAGCAGCCAAGAACATACTGACATCGTCAACAAGACACTCGGCATAACTGCCAAACCATAAGCCAAACGACGAGGGCATTGCTATTTGCAAATGTGTATATCCGGGAATAATAACTCCTTTATGCTGTTCACTTTGCGTCTGTAACACCGTAAACAATTCCTTAATTTGTCCGACTATGCCTTCAATCTGTTCTCTAAAATAAAGTTTCAGGTCTAAGAGCACTTGGTCGTTGCGCGAACGACCGCTGTGAATTTTCTTGCCTACATCACCAAGTCTTTGAGTCAGCATATACTCAACCTGCGAGTGTACATCCTCGATGCCCTCCTCGATTCGGAAATTTCCCGCTTCGACCTCGCTCAATATGCCCTTCAGCTCATGAACGAGCTTATACATTTCGTTTTTCGTCAGCAAGCCAATACTTGCAAGCATCCGCACATGTGCAACCGACCCGATAATATCGTGTTTTGCGATATACACATCCAGTTCTCTATCCTTCCCGACAGTAAAGTTCTCAATCTTCTCGTCGGTATTTTTTCCTTTATCCCAGATTTTCATATTTTACTTCATTCAAAATCTTGATTAATACACATACAAAAGTAATGCTTTTTGTTTAAGCGTTGATTGCTTGTAACCATTCAGCCAAAAGAGTTATTCTTAAAAACTGCGCACAGCATCTATATTTTTCCGCCTACATCTTTTCTACGAAGATATCGGGACTACGTCCCTAAACATCAAACCTTTTTTTTAGGCTATAGGCTGTAAGCTATAAGCCAAAACAGCCACCTCCTCCCCCTTCGGGTACTCCTCCTCCACAAGGAGGAGAGTTTCTAACTCCTCTCCACGTGGAGGAGGGGTGCCGCAGGCGGGGTGGTTTGCATTTTTCATTATTAATTTTTATTCTTCATGTATATCATCATCCTGCAATCCGTGACGTTACGGGTTTGGTGGTGTATCTTTCCCCATGGCGTTGCCATGGGCTGAATTAATTATGGCTTGCAGCCATAAACAGCCCACATCGTAGCTTTGTAATATCGTAGTATCTACATTTGTCGTCATTGCGAGCGTCAGCGTGGCAATCTGTTCTTCGTTGCATGAGATTGCCACGTCGCCAGCTCCTCGCAATGACGTTCGTGTATTGGTTGTTTGCTTATAGCCTAAAGCATACGGCATATAGCATTTTTAAACAAATCAACAAAAACCCTACCTTTGCACTATGAATTTAGCTAAACATTATCGCATCGAGACAATAGAAGCCGGAGTTGACGAAGCTGGCAGAGGTTGTTTGGCAGGACCGGTGTTTGCCTCTGCCGTCATTTTGCCGAGCGACTTTCCTTTCGAGCTATTAGACGATTCCAAAAAGCTCTCTGAAAAGAAAAGAAAGGAGCTTCGTAAGATTATAGAAGCAAAAGCTGTGGCATGGAGCATCGGCATTGTTGATAACCTTGAAATAGACACAATAAATATATTGCAAGCATCAATATTGGCAATGCATAGAGCCATAGACAACTTATCAACAAAGCCCGAACTCCTACTTATCGACGGCAACAAATTCAACAAATACCAAGACATAGAACATCAGACAATAATAAAAGGCGACGGCAAACTATGCTCAATTGCGGCAGCATCAATATTGGCAAAGACTCACCGCGATGAGTATATGCATAAAATAGCTGCGGAATACCCCGTCTATGAATGGTCGCAAAACAAAGGCTACCCGACAGCAAAACATCGTGAGCTAATTGCCAAACACGGGATTACGCCCTACCACAGAATTACATTCCGACTACAAAAGGATTCATAAGACCGATTATGCGATATTAACGATATTCTTGTATAGATGTTGAAAACTTCGAGATTGAGAGGACAAAGAATACCTTTAGCTTTGGCACACTTAATTATAAACAAATGAAACTTCCATGCAGTAGGCTTTAAGTTATATGCAATAAGCCTAACTACACACAGAAGGATGATTAAAAACAGCAAAAGCATAAAGCCTATAGCTTACAGCTTATTGCAAAATTATAAACAAATGAAAAACACAGGTCTATTATTAGCAATAGCAGCAGTAATATCAGTGGCAGGCTGCAAATCGAAATCATATACATCAGGCAACGACGAGGCGTATTCCGACAGTGCCCCATACGTAGGGAAATCGACAGAGGAAGAAACTAAAGACGACAGCTACACAACTAGTGTCTACAACAAGGATAATACAATCCCTGAAAAACCGCAATCCACAAAAGAGGAAGAAGAGGAATCTCGTCCGTCCATATCTATGGAAGAGATTGAGTTAGCAGCCAAAGAAGAAGCAAAAACCAGCACTCGCACAGAGGACGTAGAAGCAGTGGAAGACGACATGAACTATGCTGGCAACAGTGCATTTTTCGTCATAGTCGGCAGTTTTGCAGAAATCGACAATGCTCGCAAAGAAAAGCAGAATTTCATCGACAAAGGTTATGAGGCTGTTATTTTGAAGAGCAACAAAAATGGCTACTATCGGGTGAGCATCGGCTCTTACACAGAAAAACCCAGAGCTTATTTACTTATCAACGAAGTTAAAAATAAATACTCTCAATATAATGATTCTTGGGTATTAATAAAGGAGTGAGCGGAATGCAATTTGTTTATAGGTGACAATTTTTTCTTATAAGCACATTTTCAATCCTGCAAGGATTAAGAAAAAAATCAAAAAGGCACACAGCTCTCTAAAATACACCATCACTATACTCGAAATGAAAACACAATACGCACATCACTACAAACAGCCTGCACAGCTGGAGAAACTCAGAACAAACAAAAATAGCACCCTACTATAAAACAGACATATACATACAATGTGTAATATAAAATATTTCTATCAACTCTTCTTTTAGAACAAAAAACTCTTTTACAGCAAAAAAATAGATAGACGCAAACTACACAAAAACACACAAAGAAAAAATTATCTTTTCCAATAAAAATATCTGCATTTTGTTTGCATATTACACAAATTGCGTATATCTGCAAGCGGAAATAACATAAAACAAGAAGAAGCGCATGGGAAAGAAACACCTAAAAGACTGATAGACAGGGAATTAAGTTTAATGACAATAAAACAATTAGTAGTGTTCATTAAATTAAAAAATTATGAGAAATTATTTATTATGCATGTTAGCAGCACTAACATGTTTTGCGTGTGTTGACGACAAAGAGTCCAGCTACGTAACGGATTTAAGAAGTTCAAAAGCAGCATGGCTCAAAGCCGAAACAGAGTACATGGCTGCACAAACAGCCTTGCAAGTAACGCAAGAGAAATTGATAGCCGCTCAAGTTGAGACAGAAGCAGCAAACAAGGCTCTGCTTGATGCACAAAAGGCATATCAGGACATTCAAAACAAACTGGCAGAGGATGTTGCGAATGTTGAACTACAACAAAAAGAAGCAGAATTGGCAAAGCAAGTTCAAGAAAACAAAGAAGCTGCTGCTAGATGGGAAATGCAGTCTTTAGAACTAGCAAAGCAACATGAAGCGCAGATGCTAAATTTGGAGGCAAGCTTGATAGCAGCAAAAGCTGCTCTTGAGCTCGAAAAAGCTAATGCAGAGCTAGCCAAAAATGATATTTTACTTAAATATATCGCTGCGTACGAGACTGCTTTAACGAAGGTACAAAATACACAGAATGATATAAATGCTGCTTACACAAGTCTAAAAAATGCGACTGATAATCGTGAAGATGCTATTACAGGAGAAAAGTCTAACTTAGAGACATACGAAAAAACGCTTGCATCAGATCAGGAAATGCTTGCATTATACACAAAACTACAAGCTTCTGGGGCAGATGGTAAGGCCGACATTGAGGCAAAAATTAAAGAAGCTGAAGCTGCACGTGATGCTGCTAAAGACGAGATTGAGAAGAAAGACGTAGTGAAAACTAAGATTAAAGACGTACTAATCAGCAACTATGCTTTCAACTTATCTCTGTCTCTTTCTCAAGATATTCCTAACAAGAAGGCGTTTTATTTCCCCATATCTATGGACGATTTTATAGATGGAGAAACCTACGGAGGATTAATTGACACAACAACAATTCTTATGCAAGGGATTCGCACTTTTGTAGAAGCAGAGGACAAAGGGTTAATACCATACAATCCGAGTGCTAAACTAGCGTACTTTAATGTTGGTTTGCCTTGGTTAGCATACGACGATGTGGATATGTCTGAACTTAACAAAAAAATAGCTCGTCTTGAAGAGTTCGATATTAATGTTGCTAACAGAGACCTCGGTGAAAGGCTTGCGGACTCTGTAAAATTTCAAGACTCTGTAAACAATTACACAACGAGGAGAGATAATGCATCTTTGGCATACTATCAAGCGAAAGATGAAGAAGATATAGCACATAGAGCTTATATAGCTTCAAACTCTAGCTCTGACTCTTCAATTTGGAGGGCTAAACAAAAAATTTCTCAAAACAGAGATTCGATATTAACTGTCGAAGAGGCTAACCTTAGCACTCACAAAACTACTTTAGAGACAACTATCACAGCTATTAACAATTTGCGTGATGATATAGGAAACAACGGCAGCAAGCTTGCTGTTGCAAAAGATCTTAAAGCATTAGTAGAGGCAGGTGAATACAAAAAGGTTCTTGATGCAAGAGACTCTGTTATCAGTTCATACAATGATGTTGACAAAGAGCTGACTAATCTATATACAATAAGGGATTACAATGACAATCTTATTAGTAGTCTTAAAACTAGTTTAGGAACTCACAATTTCGATGCTTTGGTAGAGTTGTACACTGAGAAAGTAGCAAGCTCTCAGAAGAAAGTAGACGACACAAAGGCTCTTATTGCTCAGTTGGAGTCTACAGTATCGGGGGCAAACTCTTATCAAATCCAGATAGACTACTACACTGCAAAAATCGAGGCATTGAAGAAAGAGCTAACAGTACTTCAGACAGAAGCAAACAGGCTTAAGGAGCTTGTTGCTAATACTGAAACTGTAAGCTAAGCTAGTGTAGAATATTTACAGGGAGAGGGCTTCCTGCTAAAGGACAGCCCCTTTCCGATAAAAAACACATACATGAGAATAAATCAATTATTACTAATGGTGGTGGCATTCCTAGCTGGTGGTTTCCAACTCCAAGCGCAAGACGACGAAAAAACAAAGGAATCGTCTGAGATGCAGGGAGTGGGACCTGTAAAAGGAGATTTCACCGCATCGTTGAATTTCGGTTCGCGTGCATACTTAGGAGTAGCTGCGCCACAGCCGGATTTAGGAACATATACAATCTCATCACCTTCGGGCAGTGGATTCGACATAAGTCCGTCTATCAACATCGAAGGCAAGTACTTCATATCAGATAAATGGGCAGTGAAACTACTTGGAGGACTTTCGTACAGCTATCGGCGAGACTTTTGGTTTCGGCTTGAATGCAAGTGCTGGCATAGATTACTATTTCAACAGAACCATATTCCTTGGTTTAGAAATAAGTCCAATTAGCTATGAATACGCTGTTTACAACATTAGACCACAACAAGGACTAAGTCTGTTATCAGCAGATACTCATGGGTTCAACTTTATTTCTAATCCTCAATTGAAAGTAGGGTTCAGGTTCTAGGAGATAAACATTAAGAAAGACGCTTAATCGGCAAATCTTTCTTATTCATTCTGTTATACGGGAGGTGTTTCATGGGCATCTCCCTTTTTTTATATAAAAATTTCAAGGAAGGAAGGTTTATCGTTCAAGTATTCAAACTCTATATTCATCCTTTGCATATTGTCTATTAGGTGCTTAATTTCGCCAGGGTTTACTACTTCAATGCCTATGACTATCGGTCCGCGTTCTCTGTGTGTTTTTTTCGCATACTCAAAATGCGTAATATCATCGGTAGGTGCAAGTACATTCTCCAAAAAGTCTTTTAATGCCCCTGCTCGCTGCGGAATATTAACTATGAAATAATGCTTTATGCCCTCATAAATCATCGAGCGTTCACGGATTTCCTCAGTTCGAGTTATATCATTGTTGCCTCCAGAGATAACACACACCACATTCTTGCCTTTTATTTCATCTTTCATATAGTCTAGCGCAGCAATGGAGAGAGCCCCTGCTGGTTCGACAATTATCCCTTTATCATTGTACAAATCCAAAATCGTTGTACACACCTTTCCCTCAGGGACACATATTATCTCGTCGACCACGCTTTTGCAAATTTCGACGTTCAGCTTGCCACATTGCTTCACCGATGCCCCGTCGACAAACTTATCAATATGCTCCAATTTTACAGGACTACCGGTATCTAAGGCTGCTTTCATCGAGGCTGCCCCCATTGGCTCAACAGCTACTATCTTAGTGTCGGGCG
Organism: Bacteroidales bacterium; assembly: GCA_047972135.1. GTDB lineage: Bacteria > Bacteroidota > Bacteroidia > Bacteroidales > Prolixibacteraceae > JBKEAJ01. The sequence goes on from JBKEAJ010000118.1 coordinate 58,421, forward strand.
AAAGTGTTTTTAAATATCCCCCTGCTCCAGCAATCAATCCGCCTCCCCCCACAGGAATAAACACATAATCGATTTTAGCTTTCGCCTGTTGGAATATCTCCAAGCCGACAGTGCCCTGTCCCTCTATAATCTTCTCGTCATCGAAGGGATGAATAATCTCCCTGCCCGTTTCTCTTGCAAAATCCGACGCAATGCTGCTGGTGTCGTCAAAGGTATCACCACTCAGGACAATCTCCACATATTTACCTCCAAACATCCGTACCTGATTAACCTTCTGGCGTGGTGTAGTGGCAGGCATATAAATAAATCCAGACATTTTCAGTCTACTACAAGAAAAAGCCACGCCCTGTGCATGATTGCCCGCACTGGCACAGACAATCCCTTTGTTTTTCTTCTCTTCCGACAAACCGGAGATTTTATTATATGCTCCTCTTATCTTGTAAGACCTCACCTGCTGAAGGTCTTCTCTTTTGAAAAGAATATTTGCTTTATATCGCTTCTTTAATGTACTACTCTCTTCCAAGGGTGTTTCTATAACCACATGGTCGATATTGTGTTTAGCCTTAGCTATATCGTCAGGATTCGGAAAATATGACATTTCGTATTTCTTTAGCTGCAAATTTAGTAAATCATTTTGAGCTTTGAGATTTTCCTCCCCCTCATCAACGTCATTGCCACGCTACGCTCGCAATGACTGGAAATGTAGATACTACGATATTACAAAGCTACGATGTGGGCTGTTTATGGCTGCAAGCCATAATTAATTCAGCCCATGGCAACGCCATGGGTAAAGATACACCCCCACCCCGCTTGCGGCACCCCTCCTCCACGTGGAGGGGATTTAGAAACTCTCCTCCTTGTGGAGGAGGAGTACCCGAAGGGGGAGGAGGTGGCTGTTTTGGCTTATAGCTTACAGCCTATAGCCTAAAAAAAAGGTTTGATGTTTAGGGACTTAGTCCCGATATCTTCGTAGAAAAGATGTAGGCGAAAATATAGGTGGTATGCACCGTTTTTAAGAACAGCTCTTTGGCTGAATAGTACTTTAAACCCCAAACATTAAAAATTATCTGTAAATTTGTGGCGAGAGGCTTTAATCAAAAACGGTAATAGCATGAATTTTTCCGAATATATAAATAGCATCATAGCCCTTAGTCCACAGGCAGAGAGAGAGCTTTTGTCTTTTTTCCAAAGAACAGAATACAGAAAAGGCGATATGCTATTCAAACAAGGTGAGATATGCCGCAAAGTATTTATAATCGAGAGGGGTCTGGCAAGGATATTCTACTACTCGGAGGATGGCAAAGATGTTACGGCATGGTTTTCCGACGAGCAGTCGCCATCGGCATCAGCAGACAGTTTTTTCCACAAGCGAGAGTCTAAAACCAATTGCGAACTGCTAGAAAACTCCGTCGTCTACACCATAACATCCGACGATTTGGAACGCCTGCTCAACCAAAATCATGATTTTGCAAAAATAGCCTTTCATTTTCTGTCTAAGATTACCATTGCTCTTATTGACTTCTCTGAGAATCTGAAATTTCACACTGCCAAAGAGCGATACACCTACCTCATGCAAAATCAACCACAGATTTTCCAACGCGTTCCGCAAGTCCAAATAGCCTCATATTTAGGTATCACCCCCGAAACTCTGAGCCGCCTGCGAGCCGAAAAATAATTTCTTGATATATATCAATCTTCAGACTTTTTGTTAGTCTCATCTTTGCAATGCAAAATTTCACATACAACAAAAGATAATAAGACAAAGATGAAATTAAAAGGAGTTTATCTGTCGTTGATGCTTGTATTTCCGGCACTAATCGGCTGCCAGAAAGACAAAACGACAGAACAAACAAAAGACGAAAGAATAGCAGTCGAGACACAGAAGATTGAGATTAGTTCGACAAGTAAGCAGCTGAGGGTCAGCGGCAACATTGAGGGCAACAAGACTGTGCGCTTAGGTTTTATGGTCGCCGGCAAAATAAATCATATCTCTACCGACGAAGGCGAGATAATCAGGAAAGGTGCTTTATTGGCAAGTCTAGACACTGAGAGCTACGAGATAGCACTAGAGATGGCAGATATCGGTTTAGACCAAATGCAGGACGACTACGACCGTCTCAAAATACTACATAATCGCAAAAGCATTGCCGAGAGCGACTTTGTAAAAGCTAGCAACGGACTACGGACTGCAAAAGCACAACAGCATCTTCACGCCAAGAACCTAAAAGATTGCAAGCTCTACTCGCCAATAAGCGGAGTGTTATTAAAAAAGGGTGTTGAAGAAGGGGAGATTATCGACAAGGGCATACAGATTTTTGCCGTGTCGGATATTTTCACGGTAAAGGCAAACGCAGCAATTCCTGAGATGGAACTCCATTATGCAAAAAAGGGCAGCAAGGCATCTGTTTACGTAGCAGCTCTTGACTCTACATTTGAGGGAACCATCACCGAAGTAGGGACTCTTGCCGATCCCGAGACCCGAACCTTCCCTGTAAAGATAAATCTTTCGAACCCTAAGCTACTCATCCGTCCGGGCATGACAGCTGAAGTACAGATAGGCACTGATGTTTCAAGAGATTTGCTCAGTATTCCCATCAGTGCGGTACTGCACGATTTAGACAACTCGGCTTATGTTTTCGTTGCCGACACCAAAAAAGGACAAGCCTATAAACGCACAGTGTCGCTCGGTAAAATATCAGGCAGCGAAGTAGAAGTTGTTTCTGGTTTGAGTAGAGGAGAGCTGATAGTTACAGGCGGCGCACAGAAGTTGAGCAACGGCAGTCTTATTCAATTGAAAAATTGAAAAAAATGAACATAATACAAACATCATTAAAGCATAAACAGGTAACACTCACGGTGTTGATTATGGTATTTGCCGTAGGAGTGTATTCATTGTTGACCATGCCTCGTCGCGAAGACCCAAAGATTACCGTACCGCTGGGTTTGGTGGTGGCATATTATCCGGGAGCGACAGTGGCACAGGTAGAAGAGCAAGTTACGGGTAAATTGGAGCAGACATTATTTCAGTTTGCGGAGATAGATAAAGACAAGACCTACTCAACAAGTCTTGACGGCATTTCCATAATAAATGTGTGCTTGAACGACAATGTGAAAGCTACCGACGTTTTTTGGAACAAATTGCGCCATCAGCTAATGCTTGCCGGCAAGACGGAACTACCCAAGGGCGTTTTGGGTCCCATTGTCAACTCAGACTTTGGCGACACCGAAGCGATGCTGATAGCCCTTGAGAGCGACAACACGAGCTACACCCAACTGGCGGAGTACAGCAAAATACTAGAGGACAAACTACGACAACTCCCCGAGAGTGCGAAGATTAAGCGCATAGGCACGCAGAAGGAGCAAATCACCGTTTACTTCGACTCTCAATCTTTAGCCATGTATAACATTAGCTTACAGCAAGTTGCAAAGGTTCTACAATCACAAAACCTTGCTGGTGCAACAGGTGAAATTCGTAACGACGATTTAAGCGTATCTCTGCATTCCACAGGTAATTACAGCAGTATTACCGAGATTGAAAATCAGATAGTCGGCACATCTCGCAGTGGTTCGGTAGTGCGTTTGGGCGACATCGCCAAGCTCAAAAGAGAATATGCCGAAGCAACAACAGATGTCGGGGTGAACGGCAAAAGGGCTATCATAGTATCAACACAAATGCAGGAGGGCAACAACATTGTAAAATTTGGGGAAGCCGTGAGTGAGAAGATTAAGGAGACTAAACAGTTACTACCTGACGACTTGGAGCTTACCGTTGTTGTTAATCAGCCCCAAACGGTAGACGAGAATATCTCGCACTTTTTAGGGGAGTTTCTGTTGGCAATTATATCGGTGATAATAGTATTGTTGTTGCTGCTGCCGTTTAGGATGGCAGCTATTGCCGCAACGGCTATTCCTGCGACGGTAGCCGTAACTTTTGCCATGCTCAATGGTTTTGGCATAGAGCTTCATCAGGTGTCGCTGGCAGCACTAATTGTGGTATTAGGCATGATTGTAGACGATGCTATTGTGGTTGCCGACAACTATCTATCCTTGTTAGAGCGAGGAGTTGACAGAAGCGAGGCGGCATGGCGCAGTGCCTCCGACCTCTTTGTACCGATAGTCGGAGCAACTATAACCATCATAGCATCGTTTATGCCACTGGCATTGCTCACAGGTGCTATCGGCGAGTTTATCGAAGACCTTCCCTACACCGTAACCCTTGCTTTCACTTCCTCGTTTATGCTATCGATGGTTTTTACGCCGATACTCTGCTATGTGTTTGTCAAGAAAACTAAAAGGTCGGCACTCAACGAAGCCGGTAGCAAGCCCAAGAGAAAGAATCTTCTCGACTATATGCAAAGTGGCTATAACACCATGATTGCATGGTTTGTAAAACACAGTTTCATCACCGTAGTCTTCAGTATAGTGAGCATCTTCCTTGCATGGTTGGTGTACACCACGTCGGTAGGACAAAAGTTCTTTCCCTATGCCGAGCGCAATCAGTTTGTCATAGAAGTGTGGACACCCACCGGCACTTCGCTCGACAAGACGAAGAAGGCAGTAGCAAAACTGGAAGTACTGATAAAAGATGACGAGCGGGTAACTAGCTACGCCTCGTTTTCGGGTCAGAGTGCGCCACGCGTTTACTACAATTTCTCGCCTGAGTTTCCTGTAAGCAACTACGGACAGATATTGGTAAACACTACGAGCAACAAGTCTACCGAGCAGCTTGCCCATGAGTTGGAAAACCTTGTCGGCAATGCTGTTCCCGAAGGCATAGTACAAGTCAAGCTGATGCAGCAGGGTCAGCCTCTCAAATCGCCTGTGGAGATACGCATTTTTGGTGATGATGTAAACGTACTAAAACGTATAGGCAATGATGTAAAAGAGATAGTAAAATCTGAGCAGGGCAGTATCTTTGTCAGTCAGGATTTCAAGGAAGACTACTTCGGCATGAGCATAAAGCTAAAAAGCGAAGCTAATCGTTTGGGCTTTACCACCAACAGCATAGCGCAAGCATTATACACCAACATCAGCGGCTATCCGGTTTCTACAATCTACGAGGGCGACAATGCCGTAAACATAGTACTGCGTCTCGACGAGAAAAAAAGAAGTTCATACGAAGACACAGAGAACATATTTTTGGAATCTCCCGCAACGGGAGAGAGCGTAGCACTGCGTCAGGTGGCAGAGCTAGTTCCGCAGTGGTATCCGGGTAGAATAATGCACCGCAACGGGGTGCGTTGTCTCACGGTGTCTAGCGAGACAAGCGATGGTGTACTTCCTGCAGAGCTATTGGCAGCTGTGAGTCCACAAATCGAGAATATGTTGTTGCCGTCGGGCTACCATATTGAGTATGGAGGTGAACACGCCAATAAAGACGAGGTCTTTGGTCGTATTTTGCATGTACTTGGCATTAGTATAGCCTTGATTTTCATCATATTGCTAATACAGTTTAAGAACCTCAAAGAGCTATTCATCGTAATGCTGTCCATTCCCCTAGCCTTGTTTGGAGCAGTGGCAGGCTTGGCAATTACGGGCAACAACTTTGGTTTCACAGCCTTTGTGGGAATCATCAGTCTGTCGGGGATAGTAGTGCGCAATGCTATCATTTTGATAGAGCAGATAAGAGATCTGACAAAGGAGGGCTGGAGCATAAAGGAGGCTGCCATCGAGTCGGGCAAACGCAGGTTGCGCCCCATTTTCCTGACTACCATGTCGACATCGCTGGGACTATTGCCGATGATACTTTCGGGTTCGTCGTTATGGAGTCCTTTGGCGAGTGTTATCGCATTCGGAGTTCTGTGGAGCATGGTAATGTCGTTAATAACTGTCCCTGTACTATATACGAGAATGATAAAATGAGGATAATGTGATGATCTGTTTATGTGGTAGTTAAGCATATTGCACAAGGCATTGTCGTCCGAAAATCCAAGAATCTGAATATCCGAAAATCTAAAGAAAAATGAAAAAGATAATATATACAATCGTCCTGCTGTTCGTCATTACGGCAACACAGGCACAAGAGTATATGACTTTGGCGAGAGTTCGCGAGCTAGCTCTTTCCAAGAACGAAGACATAAAAATTGCCGAAGCTACGGCAGAGAAGAGCCTTGCCGACCAAAAGGCGGCACGCACGAACTATCTGCCATCGGCATCGATTGATGCAACAGCAATGTATCGACACAGCAAAGTAGAATTTGAGCAATATCTGCCGACCTACACTCCCGACTTATCGACGGGAGAGCTTACTCCAAATGTAGTAATAGATCCCTCGACAGGTAGTGTCGTTACGGGTGCAGACGGAGTTCCACTTTTTAATATGTATGCTTATATGCCCTTAGAAATCAGCTTACGGGGAGCATATTTGGCAAATATACAGTTAGAGCAGCCTGTGTATACGGGCGGCAAGATAACAGCGGGAAACAAAATGAGCGACATAGGTGTAGAGATGTCGGAGGACAACATTCAACTTAAGAAGCTCAATACTGTCAGCGAAGCCGACAATGCGTACTGGCTCTACGTGTCGGTACAATCTAAGGTGAAGCTAGCCCGCTCGTCGGTAGAAATGCTAGACAGCCTACTAACAAGAGTGAACAACAGCTACGATGCGGGGTTAGTTAGTCGTGGTGAGGTACTGAAAGCACAAGTAGAATACGACAAGGCAAGGTTAAATCTTCAAAAAGCAAAAAGCGGTTTAGAGCTTACCCGCATGTCGCTATGTAGAATTACAGGTCTTGATTTTGACACTCCTATCACCACCGACTCTAGCATTATCATTTCCGACGACATCTTACAGCAAGCTAACAAAGAGGACATTACCAAGCGTCCTGAATATAGGCTGCTTACCAAAGGCGTAGAACTCGAAGAGCAACGCATCAAGACCGCTCGTGCCGACTATCTCCCCGAACTTGGGGTGAGTGCTGGCTACGGCTATTTGGGAGGAATCGAATTAAATTCTAACAAGTACAGTCAGGGGAGTCTCAATCTTATGGCTAGCATAAAAATTCCACTGTTCAATTGGGGCGAGGGGAAGCAGAAAATAGAGTCGGCAAAAGCTGTGAAAGCGACAAAAGAATACGAACTGACAAAAAATGCAGACCTTTTGCGTCTTGAAATCGAAAGGGCGAAACTAAACTTACAAGACGCACTACTCCGCATAAAGATTTCAGAATCAGGCTTAGACCAAGCTGCCGAGAACCTCCGCATAAGCAATGACAACTACGAGGTCGGGCGCGAGCCACTGACCGACCGTCTAATAGCTCAAACCCAATGGGAAAAGGCTTACAGCGAGCTCATCGACGCCAAGACTTCCTATAAAATCGAAGAAACCGAATATCAGAGGGTAACAGCGACTTTGCTAGATTTTTGAGAAATACACTATTTAGGGTAGAGTTCCAATTTTGGTAGCTTTAGCCAAAATGTGTATTCATTCCTATCATTAAAGTATAACAAGCAATATGCTGTAGGCTATAAGCGGACATCCAATAAACGAACGTCATTGTGAGGAGCTGGCGACGAAGCAATCTCCTACAACAAAGAGCAGATTGCCACGCTGCGCTCGCAATGACGGGAAAGGATGAACAGCTTGCCACGCTGCGCTCGCAATGACGACAAATGTAGATACTACGATATTACAAAGCTACGATGTGGGCTGTTTATGGCTGCAAGCCATAATTAATTCAGCCCATGGCAACGCCATGGGGAAAGATACACCACCAAACCCGTAACGTTACGGATTGCAGGATGATGATATACATGAAGAATAAAAATTAATAATGAAAAATGCAAACCACCCCGCCTGCGGCACCTCTCCTCCACGTGGAGAGGATTTAGAAACTCTCCTCCTTGTGGAGGAGGAGTACCCGAAGGAGGAGGAGGTGGCTGTTTTGGCTTATAGCTCACAGCCTATAGCCTAAAAAAAAGGTTTGATGTTTAGGGATGTAGTCTCGATATTTTCGTAGCAAGACATGTGTCTCCACGCCCCTTATACTTTACAGTTCTTTTCTCAGCCTAGCAACGGGAATGTCGAGTTGTTCTCTATATTTAGCGACCGTTCGTCGGGCGATGTTGAAATTTTGTTCTTTAAGTATTTCCGTTAGTTTTTCGTCGGTCAGTGGTTTTTTCTTATCTTCGTTATTTACGCATTCTTGTAGTATTGACTTTATTTTTCGCGATGAAATTTCTTCACCGTCGTCATTCATAATACCCTCGGAGAAGAAATATTTTACGGGATAAGTTCCGAAGTAAGTTTGGATATACTTACTATTTGACACTCTGGAAATTGTAGATATATCCAATCCAGTAGTTTCAGCAACAGTTTTCAGCACCATCGGTTTTAGCTTAGCCTCATCGCCGGTGAGGAAATATTCTTTTTGGAAGTCTATAATCTGCGACATTGTGACCATCAGGGTTTGGTTACGTTGGTTCAGGGCATCGATAAACCACTGAGCTTCGTCAATTTTACGTTTCACGTAATTAAATGATTCTTCTTGCACGGAGTTTTTCTTTTCCTTTGCCGCAGCCCTCTTTTTTTTAAACTCTTCGAGCATTTTTGCATATTCGGTATTCACTCTCAGATTTGGGGAGTTCGCACCATTTATTTTTAGGATTAGCTCCCCGTCCACATTGTCGAGAATAAAATCGGGAGTTATCTGTTCTGTATTTCCATCAGACACATTGAAAGTACCACCAGGCTTAGGGGTTAGGTGTTGAATTACATCTATAACCTCTTTCAGCTCGTCCTCATCTTTCAGTTTGAGTCTGCGTTCTATTTTCTCGAAATGTCGTTTTGCCAATAGGTCGAACATCTCGTCTACCACCCTTCTTGCTCTGTCTACTTCGGGAGACGAAGGACATCGCACAAGCTGCAATAACAAACACTCTTGCAGGTCTCTAGCACCCACCCCTGCGGGGTCGAGTCTCTGAATATACTTTAATACTTTCTCTGCTTTATCGTCTGTGGTTTCCAGTCCGTATTTAAAGGATAGGTCGTCCACCACCGATTCTATGTCTCTTCGCAAATAGCCGTCGTCATCAATATTTCCAATAATGTAATCGGCTATCATTAGCTCTTCCTCAGTAAGTCTGCTCACCGACAACTGTTCTTTAAGATAGTCAGAAAAAGAGCCCGACGATGCTAAAGGAGTGTCAATATCTTTATTTTCTGACGAATAGTTGTTTGTACGCAATTGATATGAGGGTATATCGTCTTCATGCAGATAGTTGTCTGCCGAGAACTCGTCTTCGGTAGAAGCATACTCTCCGCCATCATTATCAACACCCGAATTGTCTGGAAGTAAGTCATCTGCATCTTGCTCCAAAGTGGGGTTCTCCTCAAGCTCTTTTTTTATCCTTTGTTCCAGCTGAAGCGTAGGAATTTCCAGGAGCTTCATCAGCTGTATTTGCTGAGGAGACAGTTTTTGTTGTAGTTTTTGCTGTAACGATAGCCTTTGCATTCTCTTTTTCCTTTTTTAGAATTCTGCGTTCTTAGGTGTTCTTGGAAATGGTATTACATCTCTGATATTATTCATTCCTGTAACAAACATCATCAATCTTTCGAAACCAAGTCCGAAGCCGCTATGCTCAACCGAGCCGTATCTGCGACTGTCGAGATACCACCACATTTGCTCTGAGGGAATATCCATTTCTTTCATTCGTGTTTGAAGTTTTTCTAAATCTGCTTCACGCTCCGAGCCTCCAATTATTTCGCCAATACCGGGGAATAGTATATCCATTGCACGAACAGTCTTCCCGTCGTTGTTTTGTTTCATGTAAAAAGCCTTAATATCCTTCGGATAATCTGTCAGAATTACAGGACATTGAAAGTGTTTTTCTACAAGAAAACGTTCATGTTCACTTTGCAGGTCGTCGCCGAAGCCTGTTATTGGGAATGCAAATTTTCCTTTTTTATTAGGTTTTGAGTTTTTCAGAATTTCAATTGCTTCGGAGTATGTCAGACGTTTAAAATCGTTTTCCAAGACAAATTTCAGTTTCTCGATAAGCTCCAAAGACCTTTCATTCTGAGGCTTATTTTTTTCTTCTTCGACAAGTCTCTTGCTCAGGAATTGCAGGTCTTCCATACAGTTATCAAAGGTGTATTGTATCAGATATTTCAAAAATTCCTCTGCCAAGTCCATATTATCATTGATGTCATAAAACGCCATTTCGGGCTCAATCATCCAAAACTCGGCAAGATGTCTGGTGGTGTTTGAATTTTCGGCTCTAAAAGTAGGACCGAAGGTATAAATTTCAGACATTGCCAGAGCTGCCATTTCGCCCTCCAGCTGTCCTGAAACCGTGAGGCTTGTTTCTCTTCCAAAGAAATCTTTTGAATAGTCTATTTCACCGTTTTCGGTAGTGGGATATTGATTTGGCTGTATTGTCGACACTCTAAACATTTCGCCTGCGCCCTCGCAGTCGGAAGCCGTAACGATTGGGGTATGTATATTACAGAATCCCTTGTCGTTGAAGAACTTATGAACAGCAAAAATCATGGCATGCCTCATGCGTGTAACAGCCCCGAAAGTATTGGTTCTGAACCTCAGATGTGCGTTTTCTCTCAGAAACTCAAGGGAGTGTTTTTTTGGCTGAATAGGATAAACATCAGCGTTACACTCGCCTAGCAGAGTTACAGCCTCAGCCACCAGCTCTACAGCCTGCCCTGAACCTTGTGATTCTACAAGTTTCCCTTCTACGGCAATGGCAGCACCCGAAGTAATCTTCTGTAAAATAGCCTCATCAGCTTTTTCTGCTTCTACCACAACCTGCAAATTATTAATTGTAGAGCCATCATTCAAAGCTACAAAACTCACATTCTTACTACCTCTTTTAGTCCTCACCCAACCTTTGACAACTACAAGGCTATCAGATGCTTTCATTGTCAAAACATTTTTTATCTTAACTCTCGACATTCTATAAGTATCTTTATAATTTAAAACAAAGATACGATATTATGCTTTAAAAACACAATTGTGGACTAATTTTTGTAGCGAGAGTATGAGCTATTTTCCACTCATTTCTTTTAATCCTTGTAACAAAAGGTACTTGCGTTCTGCCGTGAAGTTACTATCTTTGTCCTGTAACTAAAAAATAATATAATGTCAACAAATAGTACATCAGTATTTAAACTCACAGACGACATTGCATACTCGGAAGGCAGTGTTGTCAGCAAACAAATCATTAAGAAAAGTACAGGAAACGTAACCCTTTTTGCTTTTGACGCGGGTGAAGGATTAAGTGAACATACCGCACCATTCGACGCATTAGTACATGTTATCGACGGCGAGGCGGAAGTCGTAATCGGCGGAAAAAGTAATATCGTCGGTACAGACTCAGCGATCTTAATGCCTGCAAATATTCCTCATGCCTTGAAGGCAAATAAGCGCTTTAAGATGATTCTGACAATGATAAAAGACAAATAGGTAATTTTACTACTTCTTTGTCAGGAGTTCTATAAATTTGCTTCGTGGGATATTCCTTGCACCCATACTTGCCAAATGCTCCGTATACATCTGACAATCAATCAATTTATACGGAGTGTTTTTATTTTTTGCAAGAGCAATAAGTGCAACTTTTGATGCATTGGACTCCAAAGAAAACATACTTTCGCCGGAAAAAACATCGCCAACCTCAACACCATAAAGTCCTCCCACTAGTTTATCCTCTCGATATACTTCAACACTCTTTGCAAAGCCCAATTTGTGTAGGCGAATATAAGCCATCAACATGCCACAAGTTATCCATGTGCCGTCCTGCCCCTCTCTCTCTACGGTCTGACAATGCTCTATCACTGCCTCAAAATCTGTATTATACCGCACCTCAAACACTCCCCTATTCAGGATATTCCGCATACTTTTGCTGATTTTTATCTCCTCGGGAAACAGTACACATCGGGGGTTGGGCGACCACCATAATACAGGTTCCCCCTGCTGAAACCAAGGAAATATACCTCTACGATATGCCGACATCAGTCTATCGGGAGCCAAAATACTGCCCACTGCAACCAAGCCATCGCTATCGGCACTCTCTACATCTGGGAATGGATAATCTTCCATACTTAGCTCATCAACACTTTACCTGAAATAGCTACAGAGCATCAATTTCTTTTTTGCTCAGCCCTGTCAACTCCTGAATTACTGAAATTTCCACATCTTCATCCTTTAAACCTTTTGCTATTGCCCTTTTTGTATTTGCAATCTCGGCTTCTGCTTGCTTCGCTCTATCCTCCGCCTTTTTTTTCTCAGCCTCAGCTTTTCTGGTCTTAGTCTCAGCTCTTTTGGTCTCAGCCTCAGCTTTTTTGGTCTCAGCCTCCGCTTTCTTTTTCTCAGCCTCAGCTTTCTTTTTCTCAGCCTCCGCTTTTTTTGTTGCAGCTTTTGCTCTCTTTGCTTCTCTTTCGGTTTTAGCTATTTCTTTTGCTAACTCTTTTCTAGCCTTGTCTTCAGCGTCAATCTTTTGCGACCGAATACTACTCGCCTCATCCATCAGATTTTTGAGATGTCGATTGTATCTCCGTCTTTCTTCTTCGGGGAGGGTATCAAACCTCCAGCGCTCCCTTGCCTTATTTATCCCTTTTGCAGTAAAATTATCTTTTATATCATTGGTCTTTAGGTAATAAATCCATTGGTCGAGAGTGTCCTTTGCCACTCCATCAAACTGGTTCACCTTTATAAGATAATACTCTGGAAGAATCTGTGAAGGTTCAATCTTTCCACCAAACATTTTTGTCTGTTTTGTCGAAAGCATAAGTTTATCAGCTTTATGTATTCCTATGAAATCGGTTTTCCCACGATACACATAATCATCGCCCTGCCCTAAATCAAAATATACAATACTTATCGTATACACTTTCTTAACAGCTTCGTAGGTTTCTCCTAGTGACATGTATTCTGTCAGTGTTTTTGATGCACCATATACCATGCGATGGAAATAGTCGTATTCAGTCTGATTTTGTATTTCAATTATAACCAATTCATCTTTTGAATTCTTCACTAGAATGTCTACACGGTTATACTTATCAAAACTGTGTTTCTGATTACTTTCGCTTTCCAGAACATTCTGAATTTGGACATCTTCTCTTAGGAGTTCTGACAAGAAACCCTCCAACACCGAGAAATCGGCTTTATTTCTCAAAAGCCTCTTTATTGCCCAGTCGAAGCGTATTAAATTCTTATTGTTGAACATATTTCGGTTTTTTACAAAGGTAAGAATTTAATTTGACAATGTGGCAATCTGATAATGTGGCAATTAGCAAGATGCAACAATTATAATCTACCTCTTACAAAAACAGACCTATATAAAGAATTAGCAACAGTTGCTCATCACTGGAAAATTATCTATTTTTGAAAGCAGAATAATAGAAGCTCGTATTGATACTACGATGTTACAATGCTGTGATGTAAACAGCCATTATTAATTAAAAATTGAGAGTGGGAAATGAAGGATGATTAAAAACAGCAAAAGCATAAAGCCCATAGCTTACAGCTTATTGCAAAATATAAACACATGAAAGCAATAGTAAAAGCAAAACCCGAGAAAGGGCTTTGGATGGAAGACAAGCCCATGCCAAAGTGCGATGTAAACGACGTACTGATAAAAATCAAAAAGACAGCAATCTGTGGCACCGATTTGCATATATATAAGTGGGACTAGTGGGCGCAGAATACCATCAATACTCCGATGATAATCGGACATGAGTATGTTGGCGAGGTAGTAGACTTCGGACGTGAGGTAAAAGACATTGCCTTGGGCGACCGAGTAACCGTCGAGGGTCATATAGCATGCGGTTATTGCCGCAACTGCCGACGTGGACGCAAACACATATGCGATCACACCAAAGGAATAGGTGTGAACCGCGACGGAGGCTTTGCAGAGTATATCAGTGTTCCGAAGCAGAATGTACTCAGAATAGACTCCCGTATCCCCGACGAGATTGTATCTATAATGGATCCACTTGGAAACGCCGCACACACAGCCTTGTCGTTTCCAATGATAGGCGAGGACGTTCTTATCACTGGTTCGGGAGGTCCAATTGGGGCTTTTGCCACGGCAATGTGTCGTTTTGCAGGAGCACGAAACATTGTTGGTTTGGAGCTAAGCCCATATAGGCAGGAGCTTTGTCGGAAGATGGGAGCAAATGCAGTAATCGACCCTACAAAAGAAGATTTGAAAGAAGTCGCAAGGGGTCTGGGCATGCGCGCAGGCTTCGACATCGGTCTGGAATGCTCAGGCTCGCCCAAAGCTTTCCAACTAATGCTTGAGAACATGTACAATGGCGGTAAAATCTCTTTACTGGGACTACTGCCCGAGAACACCAACATCAACTGGAGCAAACTAATATTCAAGGGGCTCACACTCAAAGGAATATATGGACGTGAGATGTACGAAACGTGGTATCAGGTGGAAATGATGTTGCTGTCGGGACTCGATGTTACACCCATAATTACCCACCGATTCAAAGCAGACGAATTTCAAAAAGCTTTCGACATTATGGAAGAAGGCAACTGCGGTAAGATAATTCTGGATTGGGAATAAAATGATACATTTGCATAAACATAATTCTATATGAAGGCACAAAAAATAGGAGCTTTAATGTTGACAGGATGTCTTGGCCTGTCAAGCATTTATGCTCAAGACAAGCTTACCTATCACAAGGATGAGTACAACCAAGGCGACACCAAGGTAGAGTATATTGCTCCCAATCCACATGAGGTGGTAGCGATGAAAAACAACGCCAAGGGCAATCGCCCGAAGAATATTATTCTTTTGATTGGCGACGGAATGGGAGCATCGCAGGCCTATGCGGCGTTTATGGCAAATAGGGCTAAGTTGAACATTATGAATATGCCCTTCACGGGTTTTTCAAAAACATACTCTGCCAACGACGATGTAACCGACTCAGCGGCAGGAGGAACGGCTTTATCGTCAGGCAAGAAGACTTACAACGGCGCATTGGCGGTAGCAGCAGAAGGTAAAGATACAGTAGCCGTCAAAACTATCCTTGAAATGGCGGAGGAGAAAGGTATGGAAACAGGATTAGTTTCTTCGTGTGCAGTAACTCATGCCACACCGGCATCATTCATAGCCCACGAAAACAGCAGGAACTACACTGAAAATATAGCTCTTGATTTTCTGAATACAGATGTGGACGTAGTTATCGGCGGCGGTTACAAATATTTCACCGACCGCAAGGACGGCAAAAATCTTGTAAACGAGTTGGAGAAAAAAGGATACAATGTTGTACGAGGCACTGCTGACGACATAGCCAATGCCAAAGGCGACAAACTCTATGGATTCACTGCCGACAAGCATCCTGCGAAGAGCTGGGAAAGGGACTATAATCTTATCCCGACAGCCAACAAGGCTCTGGAGGTACTTTCTGATGCCGACAAAGGCTTTTTCCTGATGATTGAGGGTTCTCAGATCGACTGGGGCGGACACGCCAACGATCTTAAATATGCAGTCGAGGAAGCACTTGAGTTTGACCAAGTTGTGGGCAACTGCATTAAGTTTGCCGACGACAATGGCGGCGAAACTCTTATCATCATAACTGCCGACCACGAAACAGGCGGACTAGCCATAAAAGAAGGCGACAGGAAAAATGGACTTGTCAAAGCCGATTGGACAACAAACGAGCACACAGGCATCATGGTTCCAGTTTATGCCTATGGTCCGGGAGCAGAAAACTTCACGGGAGTGATGGAAAACACCGCTATTTTCGATAAGATGAAAAAACTATTAGGGCTATAAAAGAAATCCCGAGTCTTTTCGCTCGGGATTTTTCAGTTTTACTCAATATCAAACTCAAAGGGCATCTTAGCGTAAATCTCTTTTTTAATTTGAAGATTATTAGCCGACTCCAGCAGTCTATACGCTTGTTCGCCTATTCGTTCTTTTATTGCTTTTTCTTCGGCTTTCATCTGCATGTTTGACAGGAATTTCTCAAAGAAATCTTGTTTCCTACTTTCTGCAATTGAATACTCCTCCAATCCAGCGAGTTCGGCAGCTTTGTCGATAGCAGCTTCTATGCCTCCCATTGAGTCTACTAGTCCTAATTCTTTGGCTCTTGCACCCGACCAAACCCGTCCTTCGGCAATTTTCATCACTGAATCTTTCGACATGCTACGCCCATCTGCAACTCTTGTAACAAAAATATCATAACCGGTTTCTATTTGTTCTTGCATTAGATTTCTTTCAAACTCGTTCATTCCTCGCATACCACTGCCTATGAAGTCGGCATTTTCGTGAGTTTCAACCTCATCGAAGGTAAGTCCCAACTTGTCTGTTACCAAGCCTTTTAGATTGGGAATAGTCCCGTATATGCCTATTGAGCCTGTAATTGTATTAGGTTCCGCAAAGATATAGTCGGCAGCACACGACATATAGTAGCCTCCCGATGCAGCATAGTCTCCCATCGTCACCACGACAGGTTTTTCTTTCTTAGCCTCCACCACAGCCCGCCACATGTCTTCCGAACCAAACACAGAGCCTCCGGGAGAATTAACCCTCAACACAATAGCCTTAACATCGTCGTCGTTCTTTGCCTTTTTTATGGCGTCTTCTATATCTTCGGAGTTTATACCGTCTCTGCCCATATCAATTGCTCCATCGGCATAAATGATTTTAATTTTACTGTCGTATTCTTTTTTATTTTCATTAATCAGTGAACAATATTTTAAGATACTAATCAACTTATACTTAGCTTTATCCTTGTCATCGTTCTCATCGTCTTTCTCGTCATCATTTTTTATTTTTGCGTTGAGATCATCTTTTATTTCATCAGTGTACTGATAGCCGTCTATCATTCCGTAGTCTACGAGCTTGTTGCTGCTGTATGTGAATAGGGCATCGTCATTGGCGATTTTATTTAATTCATCTACTGTAATTCCTTTTGATGTTGACATGGATTTTACGAGTACGCCCCAAATATCGTTCAAAAGAACTTTCGACTGCTCCCTGCTGGCGTCGCTCATTGATGTACGAGTATAAACTTCAACAGCAGACTTAAACTCTCCATGTTTCACAATCTGCATTTCGACTCCTAGTTTCTCCAATGCTCCGGTGTAAAACATCACTTGGCTCGACAAACCGTTAAACTCCATCGCACCAATGGGATGCATATAAATTTCGTCGGCAACTGATGCTACATAATATCCCTTTTCGTTCATTGCTTCTGCGTAGCAATATATAAATTTACCCGATTCTTTAAAATCAAGCAGAGCGTCGTGTATTTCACCTGCTTTAGCATATCCAATCGACATATATCCTGCTTTTATGTATATACCTTTGATTTTAGGCTCAGTTTTTGCGTTGCGAATTGCTGTTAGAATATCGGTTAATGATACCACGGTAGGAATATCATTGTTTGTAATAAGACTTAGAAAGTCGATGCTATTGTCTTTCTGTTCGACTATAACGCTGCTCAAATCCAGTTTTAGAATTGAGTTGTCTTCAAGTTTCATTTTTGGCGATGAGGAGCTGATAGCCATAGAGAAAATGAGCATCCCACCCATTATGAAGATTAGAGTTATTGCTACGAGCGTTCCTACTATTGATGCTAATGTTGTTCTAAGAAATGCTTTCATTTTAATGCTATTAATTGATTATTTGCAGCATAAAGGTAGAATATATTTCAGAAAGATACAACAGGGAATAAAAATCAGCTAAAAGGTTTTTAGCTAAAAACAATAATTATGGTTTGTGTTGTACTATTACTAGGAGGAAATATTGGTGATACCGAGTGGATTATTCGTTCAGCTCATTCGAAGATTGAGGAAAAAGTTGGCAAAGTGGTAAACACCTCATCCTTATACACATCCGAGCCTTGGGGCTTTGATGCAGAGCAGTGGTTTATTAATCAAGTTTTGATAGTAAATACAGAGCTAAATGCAGAGCAGGTATTGCAGCATACTCAGGAAATAGAAAGAGAGCTGGGGCGTGTGAGAATGAAGGAGCCGACAACCTTCCAATCCAGATCCATAGACATTGATATACTTTTCTATGATAATCATGTCATTAACACTCCCGATTTGAAAGTACCCCACCCGATGCTGCATCTGCGCAGATTTACTTTACTACCCCTTGTGGAGCTTATACCTGATTTTGTGCATCCTTCTTTTGATATTTCGGTGGAAGAGTTGTTAGATTCTTGCCCTGACCAAGGAGCAGTTAAGAAGCTAGAATGATAGATTATTTTTCTTCAAGCTTTATCTTTTTATACCGATAAAAAAGTAATAAGAAAAATACGATTAAGTATGATATTATCCCAACTAACATCCTCACAAAAAATGATTGTCCTCTTATAACACACGATACCGTTCTAGCAATCCTTTTGAGACTTCACATACAATGGGGCATATTTCGCAGTTTTTACGAGTAAGGTCTAATATCTGATAGAAGCGTCGGCGGTCGGTGTGTGGATATTCTCGGCATGCTCTGGGACGATGGCTATAGATGGAGCAATAGTTGTCGGCTCCGAGAAATGGACAAGGCGAGCAATTGAATACATAATCACCGTCGCCGTCCATGTGCATATATTTCTCCACCAGCTCTCCGGGCTTTTGTTTCATATGTTTAGCCATACGCTCAATGTCGTTATAAGTAATAATTGGACTTATGCTTTTACAGCAATTGGCACATTCGAGGCAGTCTATTTCTTCAAAGGCTTTTTCGTGGAGCTTCAAAACAAACTCATCTAAATCTTTGGGCTTTTTGTTTTTCAATTTCTTAAAACAAGTATCTAATGCTCGTCCATTATTACTTATAAATTGCTGATATTTAGCAAAGTCTATCATACTATATTAAGAATGAGGCGTAAATAGGATACCTTTTTTAAATATCTTTCCGTGTGCAACAAACAGACCTACAATAACGAGCAGTATCCCTAAATAATTTCTCAAAGACAAGACCTCGTCAAAAAAGAAATAAGAAATTACAGCCACAAAAATTGGGATCAAATTTGTAAACATACTTGCCTGATTGGCTCCTATTTCTTGTATTGCCATCGTATAAATTACGAAAGACACTCCTGTACACAACACTGCCAAATATACTATCGACATAAATGCCTCATAATCAAACACCCAATTAGTCTTTAGCAAATCAAGATTAAAAAACAAGGCTACTCCGAAGTACACACAGCTAAACAGTGTCTGATAGGATATTACTGTCATGGCATTGTATTTTGTACCCATCTTGCTAATCATCATTGAGAATGCTATTGCCGCAACTATTGCAACGAGCATCAACAAGACCCCTTTCGTATTTACCTGCAAAGCGTCTCCACTATTGACCAAAACAAAAATAACCCCAATTGTCGACAGAGCTGCACCCAGCATGTGTTTAAGCGTAAGTTTCTGCTTCAAGAAGAAATAACTGGCTATTGGAGTTAAGACCGGAATCGTAGAGGTCATTACAGCTCCAACCGTTGACGATACATACTGCATGGCGTAAGTCTCGCCCATAAAATATAGGAATGGTTCGAATAGGGCTAAGATGCAGAAATGCTTTAGGTCAGCAAAACGCACCTTTTGCAAGCGTCCGATTAACCTGCTAACGCTAAACAAGAAGACAGCTCCCATGAGCATTCTGAGAAGCAGTATAATCAGGGGTGAATAGACCTGCAATGCGACTTTTACCCATACAAAGGACATTGCCCACAATAGCATTCCCACAAAAAGTAGAATAAAATGCTTCTTTTTGCTGTCCTCTTTCAGCATTACGTACCTTTATTTTTTCTTTTTTTTGTGCATTTTCAGAAAGCTGACTTCCTTATCGGTCAAGAACCGCCAATGCCCACGTGGAACATTTTTTTTAGTAAGTCCTGCAAAAGACACTCTGTCAAGTTTTTTGACTTTGTAGCCAAGATGTTCAAACATACGGCGTACTATTCGATTACGCCCCGAATGCAGTTCCACTCCGACCTCAGTTTTATCCTCCGAAGCGTAGGCAGCTGAGTCTACCGATGCTTCGCCATCCTCTAGTTTCACGCCTTCTGCCAATGCTATCATATCATTCTTGGTAACAGCCTTATCCAAAAACACATGGTATAGTTTTTTGACCTTCGACGAGGGATGTGTGAGCCTGCTTGCAATATCGCCATCGTTGGTGAGCAACAGCACTCCCACTGTATCCTTATCCAGTCTGCCGACAGGATAAATTCGTTCTTCGATGTGATTTTTCAGCAAGTCCATAACTGTGCGTTCAGCATGAGGGTCTTCGAGTGTTGTTACATGGGCTTTGGGTTTATTCATCAGGACATATACTTTTTTTTCGGGAGAGATAAGCTCACCTTTCACTTTCACTTGTGAGCTTCTCAACACTCTTGTTCCCAATGCTGTTACTATTTTGCCGTCCACCTCTACTACTCCCATTTCTATAAGCTCGTCGGCTTGTCGGCGCGCACATATTCCCGCATCGGCAATGTACTTATTAAGTCTGATAAGCCCATCGTCGCGATGTTTGTTGTTTTCCTGTCCGGGTTCTATTTTAGGAGTTTCTTCTTTTTTCTCAAAGTGCCGTTTTTGAAAGTTTTTGTGTTCATATTCATTCCGTCTCTCGTCGCTATGTCTTTTATTGTGGGAATGCGAGTCGTCATTTTTGTGTACACGTGATGGGGTCTTCTTTTCAAATTTTTTAAACGGATTTTCCTCTCGTTTTCTATTTCTTCCCGAATCATCATCGGATTTTCTGCTAAAGTTAGCCGGCAGGCGTCTTTTGTTATTACCACTCATGGGATTTAATGTTTGTCGCTATTGCGAATTAATTTAAAACAAACTTAGGCTACAAAGATAGTATCTTATTTTTATCTTGCTATCATGCTCGTTGTGCACGCAAACAGTAAAGCCGCTCGATGCATTCATCTACAAAATTTATCTGAAAGTAGGGACTACAACACTCCGTCTCCTAGTATTCGGCACAACTTTTGCAAACTCGAAAGTATAACTATGGATGCCTTGATTTCAGCTCGTCAGCGAGTTCAGCTATGGACATACCCTTGTAAGACAATAAGACAATTAGATGATATAATAGGTCGGCGGCTTCATATCTCAAGCCCTTGAGATTCCCATTAGTAGCTTCAATTACCGTTTCTAACGCTTCTTCGCCGACCTTTTGCGCTATTCTGTTAACTCCCTCATTGAATAAAGAAGTGGTATATGAGCCTTCGGGCATTTCCTCCTTTCGTTTGTCGATAAACTCTTGCAGATACTGCAAAAACAAAATGCTTTCTCCAGTATTCTCTTCATCAAAACAAGTATCCGTACCTTTATGACACACCTGCCCCACGGGATTAACCTTAATGAGCAAAGTGTCCTTATCACAATCGGGAGCTATACTAATGACATTCAGGAAGTTTCCTGACTCCTCACCCTTTGTCCACAAGCGATTTTTTGTTCTACTGAAAAATGTAACTTTTCCAAGTTCTTGAGTTTTCTCCAAAGCTTCTTTATTCATAAAGCCCAGCATCAACATCTTGTTGGTATTATTGTCTTGTATAACGGCAGGGATAAGCCCATTGCCAAGTTTGTCGAAATCCAAATTATTTATCATCTAACAATTATTTTTTTCCTCGCAAGATACGACTTTAATTGCGGAATAGGGAGTTCTCCATAGTGAAAAATACTTGCCGCAAGTGCTGCGTCGGCCTTACCTTCACTAAAAACATCCACAAAATGCTCGGCATTACCTGCTCCCCCCGACGCTATTATCGGGATAGATAGCAGCTCGTGCATTTGCCGTAACTCCCTGACTGCGAAGCCGTTTTTAGTGCCGTCATGATTCATGGAGGTGAATAAAATCTCGCCTGCACCTCTTGCTTCACCTTCTTTTGCCCATGCAAACAACTCCTTGTCGCTTTCTATACGTCCTCCATTTACAGTTACCAGCCACTTATTATTATCCAGCTTAGCATCAATAGCAAGCACCACAAACTGCGAGCCAAATTTAGCGGCAATATCGTCTATTAGCTGTGGATTTTTCACTGCTGCCGAGTTTATCGACACCTTGTCGGCTCCGGCATCTAACAATCTTTCAGCATCGTCAAGCGTACTTATTCCGCCACCGACGGTAAAAGGGATATTCAGAGTTTTTGCAACTCTCGCTACCAAGTCTGCAAAACTCTTGCGTCCCTCGTGTGTTGCAGTAATATCGAGATAAACCAGTTCGTCAGCACCTTGCTCTGCATACTGTCTGCCCAGTTCTACGGGATCACCAACTTCCTTGATGTCGACAAAGTTGATGCCTTTGACCGTTTTACCATCTCGAATGTCAAGACAGGGTATTATTCTTTTGGCAAGCATAGTTTACAAATTTAGGAAATTACTTAAAATACGCTCACCCACCTCCCCACTTTTTTCGGGGTGAAACTGTACGGCGTAGAAATTATCTTTTTGCAGTGCTGCACAGTATCTAACTCCATATTCCGTATGTGCGATGACATCTCCACACGCTTCTGCATAATAAGAATGTACATAATACACAAAATCGTCCTTGCCAATACCATCAAACAATTGACCAGCACTAGTAGGTTCAATATTGTTCCATCCCATATGAGGGACTTTCAGATTGCTCTGCCGCTCAAACTTGCGAACTTTCGTGTCGAATATCCCTAGACATTCAGTATTGCCTTCGTCGGAATATTTACACAACAATTGCAGTCCGATACATATTCCCAAAACAGGATTTTTCAAGTTCTTTATCACCTCGTCCAGTCCTCGTGCTTTAAGGTCGTCCATCGCAGTGCGGGCGTGTCCCACACCGGGAAGAATTAGCTTATCGGCAGATTTTATAAGCTCCTTGTCGTCGGAGACAACAGCCTTGCACCCCACTCGTTCTAAGGCATTTAGTACCGAGCCAATATTCCCGGCACTATACCTTATCACCACTATCTTCATCTGTTTATTTCTCCTCCTTTGCGGGGTCTACAACAGAATTTGGTGCAAAATATATACCTTCCTGCTTCCATATTTCTTCAAGATTTTGCAGTGCGACCTTAAAATGTTCGTAGTTTTTATTTTCTTTTTCTGTCCATCCTACTTCTGCATAAGCTGCAATCCTCGGGAATGCCTGAAAGTGTATATTTCCTTTTGTCGGTGTCCACTCGCTCCACATTTGGCAACCTGTACCTATTACCTTATCATGAAACTTTGGGTCTAAATCAGCAGGTATAGGATCATAAGAATAAGACTTCGATAGTGGTATTCTATCGTAAGTGTAGTCGAGGTATGTGTCTGTGTGCAAGGAGTATACAATATCAAAGCCTGTGCTTGCCGCCTGCGTTGCCAGTTTGACATTACCTTTCCAGAAATGCACAACTGTTCCTTCTGCCAAGCGTTGATCTGACTTGGTATCTGCTGCATCCTGATACTCGTGCAGATTATGTCCCATAA
>JBKEAJ010000119.1:0-21281 GCA_047972135.1 Bacteroidales bacterium
AGAGGTGGCATGTGGCAATGAGGCACAGCGTTCGATAGACTCCAACAGTCAGCCTGATTATAGGCCTAAGATGGAAGCAGAAATGAAAGAACTCCGTGATTCTGAGATGTGGCAAGACGGACAGACCGATCGCTCGCAACGCCCCGAGAACTAGAAGAAATAAATTTAGAGTTTGGTGATGAGTGGTCAGTGATGAGTGAATCGTCATTGGCAGGAGCTGGCGACGAAGCAATCTCCTGCAACAAAGGACAGATTGCCACGTTGCGCTCGCAATGACGATAGAGGATGGACAGCAAAAGCATACAGCCTATAGCTTATTGCAAAAATATAAACACATGAAACTTCCATGCAGTGGGCTTTAAGCTATTCAAGTTTTTTCTATTTTTTATTCTTTGAGATAAAAAAAACTTTTTATCTCAAAGAATAGCACGGTTTTTGAAAATATAGCTAATCTCTTCCATGTCTTTTTGATTGGAAGTTGTGTGTGTGTGTGCGCGTATTTACAGGCGTACATTTTTTTTTGCTTGGTATTCAGTAATAGAGGATGATTATATGCGAGGAGGAAAACTGAATTTTGGCAGGGTACATATGCTTGTATACCTGTTGGTTGTGTTTACAACTTTAGACTATGGAGCTGCTGCCCAAACTGGTGATGCCGGAGAGTTTATCACTACGTGGCAGATGGATAAAGACGAGATTTTCTCGTTTCCCTTGAGCTATGGTTCTTATTATAACTTCACTATTGAGTGGGGTGATGGTAGTGAGGCTGAGCATTATATTGGCAGGGAGGGCAATAATCTAAATTGCCGACATGAGTATAGTGATGCAGGCACTTACACGATTAAGATAAAGGCTCACGAGACTTTTCTAGGTAGTGGTTTTCCGAAGATTGAGATTTCTGAAAATCAGCGCAGTAAGCTCATTGCAATAAAGCAGTGGGGCGATATAGGCTGGCAGACCTTGGAGAATGCTTTTGCCCATTGTGTTAATCTGGATGTTGTGGCAAAGGATGTACCCAATTTGAGTTCTGTATCTTCATTGTCGGGGATGTTCGACGGCTGTTTGGAGATGCACGGTACTTCGGCATTTGGCTCATGGGATGTTAGCAATGTTTCCGACATGAGTTATATGTTTCGCAATGCCTCTTCCTTCGATCAAAATTTAGCTTCTTGGCGTATATCCTTGTTGAACGATGCATCGGGAATGTTTGAAGGCGCAGAGTTGTCGGTAATCAACTACGATGCATTGCTTATAGGGTGGTGGAAGCAGATTGAAAACGGGCCTCTCAAGGGAGGGGTTAAATTTCATGGTGGCAGTAGTCAGTATTGTAGTGGTGAGGATGCTCGCAATGAACTGATTAACAGAGGCTGGGGCGATGGGGTTAAGCTCTATAGTAATACTACTGATATAAAGGATGGAGGCAAAAACTGTACGGTGGTCGATTTGGGTGATTTCATTACTAAGTGGGATGTAAAGTCTGTTGGAGGCAAGGGGACGATAAAGATACCGCTCAGCGACACATGTGATTATGATTTTACGATAGACTGGGGCGATGGTCATACCGCAACTTTCTCAGACAAAGGGCAAAATATAGACTGTTCGCATGAGTATGATATTACGGGAGGAGCGACCGAGAAGACCTTTACAGTCAAAATAAAAGCGAATGGAGTAGATGGCTTTCCATATATCTACTTTTCGTCTACATATGGGGTAGGGAATGGAGAAAATAGAAAGCAGTTGGCAGAAATAACGCAGTGGGGTGATATACGCTGGTCGACTATGTATCAGGCATTTGCCAATTGTAGCAGGCTCAATGTTACTGCAGGTGATGTTCCCAATCTTAGCAGAGTTACAAATATGCAAGAAATGTTTTTGGGCTGTTCTAACCTTAAAGGAACACCGAAGTTTGGTTCTTGGGATGTTTCTAATGTTGAGAATATGGCGGCGATGTTTAGTGCTGATCAGCATTTTAATCAGGACATTGGCTCTTGGGATGTCGGGAATGTCAAGAATATGGGATTTATGTTTTTCGGGTCAAGAATTTTCGATCAAAATCTTGGTTCTTGGGATATATCCTCATTAGTGAGTGCCGAGATGATATTTTTTGGTACGACCCTATCTACTGCCAACTACGATGCCTTACTTATCTCGTGGGCACAGCAATGGAAAGCACTTTTGTTTGCAAAACCCGCTAGAGCAGGTGTTTCATTTTATGGAGGAGCTAGCATGTACTGTGAAGGTGAGTCTGCACGAGCTTATCTAGTTTCTAAGGGCTGGGGATATGGTGCTACTATTCCTGATGGGGGTAAAGATCAGAGCATGCAGTGCAGTGTGGCAGAGCAGGATTATTTTGTTACTAAATGGAGAGTATCGGCAGGTGGTACGGTAACAATCCCGACGGTTGCGAGCGAGAGCTATGACTTTACTGTTTACTGGGGCGACGATGCAAGCGATGTGTTCAGGGGGAGAAATATCACTTGTTCGCATACTTATAAGAATATTAAGGCTGACACTTTTACCATAAAAATAATAGGTAATGTGGATGCAAACAACGATCGCAAGTATGAGTCGGGTTTCCCACGTATTTTGTCGGACTACACGAGGGAGAGTCCAAACAGGCAGCTTCTTTCGGTGGAGCAGTGGGGTGTTACTCTATGGAGATCTATGTACAAGGCTTTTTATGGCTGTGTAGCCTTGGATGTTAAGGCAACCGATGTTCCTAATTTAAGTTTGGTTGGGAGTATGGAAGGGATGTTTACTTTTTGTCATAAACTTGTAGGCAATGAGTCGTTCAAGGACTGGAATGTAAGCAATGTCTGGATTATGCGGGAGCTGTTTAGGGAGGCAGAACTGTTTAATATTCCTATTGGCACTTGGAATGTCAGCAGAGTTTACGATATGTCGGAGATGTTTAGGTATGCCAATGTCTTCGATCAAGATATTGGAGCGTGGAATGTAAGTCGGGTTGTTGCTATGGACTCGATGTTTCTGCATGCACACGCTTACACCAATGGAGGACAGCCTCTGAGGTGGACTTATGATGATGACAACAATAGCGCTACGGCAGAGGTTTCGGCAACTGGCACGGTTAAGAGTATGCGAGCCATGTTTGAGTGGGCATTTAAGTTCAATCAGGACATATCGTCGTGGGATGTTGGCAGTGTTACTGACATGGCGTCGATGTTTAGGAGTGCTTATGCTTTCGATCAAGAAATAGGAGGGTGGAATGTCAGTAAGGTTAAGAGTATGAATAAGATGTTCTATGCGGGCGATTATGGAGAGGAGTATAAGATGATATTCAACAACGGCGGACAGCCCTTGAATTGGACTTATGATAACGACAATAATAGTGCTACGGCAGAGGTTTCGGCAACGGGTTCTGTTGCTGACATGTCGGGCATGTTTTATCGAGATACTGCTTTCAATCAGGATATTGGCGACTGGAATATTTTGTCTTTAGAATATGCAGACGAAATGTTTGAGCATGTTACTTTATCGGTCAGCAACTACGATTCCTTGCTTATAGGCTGGAACAGACAGCTTGATGCTAGTGAGGGCAAGCGTTATGTAATGTTTAGTGGTGGCAACAGCAAGTATTGTGCAGGAGCGGCGGCACGTTTATCTCTCTTTTCAATGCCTAAAGAGTGGACTATTAGCGACGGGGGATTGTTGGCTCCCGACAATAGTTTTTATTTTGTTGACGACACTCTCAATTCATGTCCCGATAGCAAGCGGGAGTTGGTGCTTAGTGGCAGTGAGAAAGGTGTATATTATCAGCTTTACGAAAAGGACAGTAATGCAAAGCTTGGCGATTCTGTCGATGGGACAGGTATGCCTCTTAGCTTCTTTGTAAGTCCTTCTGAAACTGCGAGTTATTATGTGGTAGCACAGAGTAATTCGGACTCTACGGGCGCATGTGCATCGCAGCCACTCGACACAGCCCTTGTCAATGTGATAAAAGACATTAAGGGCGGGAAACTATCGTCGTCCTATCAGATTGTTTATCCTGGATCGAACAGTATCTCTCTGAAGCTAAGTGGCTATGCAGGCGATATTGTACGTTGGGAAGCAAGTGCAAATAGAGCCTTTGATGATTATGTAGTAATCAATAATAGCGGTACATTCTATACCACCTCAGATTTGGATACAACAACTTACTTCCGAGCTTTCATCAAAATAGACGATTGTGATTCACTTTACTCAGAGATAGCACATGTGGAGGTGTCGGACGATGCTGGGAAGTTTATAACTACTTGGAACATTGGTGCAAATGAGAGGTTTGTGTTGCCTCTGACCTATGGAGCGGCATATGGCTTCATCATTGATTGGGGAGATGGAACAGCCCCCGAGGCTTACGATGGAGTTGCACAAGACCTTGACTGTAAGCATGATTACATCGAAGCAGGCATTTATACCATCAAGATAAAAGGGACTTTGTCGGGTCGTTTGCCCAAAATAACGATTATTGACGAGCAGGTCAGAGACAAACTCCTTTCGGTGGCACAGTGGGGCGACGGCAGGTGGTCGTCGATGGAGGAAGCTTTTTCCGATTGTAAGAATATGGATGTTACGGCAAAGGACATTCCGAATTTTAGTGAGCTTACTGACTTGTCGTCGATGTTTCGTGGCTGTACAAGTCTCAGAGGTACAGCGACTTTCAGCGAGTGGGATGTCAGCACTGTAAAGAAAATGAACAATATGTTTCAGGGAGCTTCGGTTTTCGATCAAAATATAGGCACTTGGGATGTTTCGTCCTTGGAAGAAGCTGGATATATGCTTGCCGAGGCGAGGCTGTCGGTAGCGAACTACGACTCCTTGCTTATAGGCTGGAACAGGCAAGTTGTAGCCTCGACAGCAAAGACGGGAGTTCCATTTCACGGAGGCAATAGTAAGTATTGCAAGGGTGAAACCGCACGTAATTCGCTGATTAACAATTCTTGGGGTGAGGGCGGCACAATTCCGGATAAAGGGCTTGACTGTACGGAGCAGGAGCTAAACAGTTTCATCACCCGATGGTCCTTAGCAGCGTATGGTGAGGTAATGATACCGACCATCATCAGCGAGAACTACGACTTTACTGTTGACTGGGGAGATGGTTCTGAGCCTCAGCTTTTTAATAGCTCTCCTGTTATTGCTATTCATTCCTACACCAACCCCATACCTGAGGTGTTTACCGTAAAGATAAGGGCAAATCAGGATAATGATGGCGATGGTAAGAATGAGACTGGTTTTCCACGTATGTCTTTTGAGGGAATACCTTATAAGGATAAAATTATTGATGTAGTACAATGGGGAAGCATCAAGTGGCAGTCGATGGAAGAGATGTTTAAGGGCTGTGTCAATTTGGATGTTAGTGCTGAAGATGCACCCAATCTCACGGATGTTAGCAGTATGAGTTCTGTGTTTGAGGACTGTTCGTCGCTGGTTGGCACTTCTGCGTTTAACACATGGAATGTCGAGGGAGTCGAGGATATGTCAAGATTGTTTAAAGGAGCAAAATATTTCAATCAGGAGCTTAATACATGGATTGTTAGCAATGTGTTGGATATGAGGCATATGTTTCGAGATGCAGAGGCTTTCAATCAAGATCTTAGCAAGTGGGCAGTCGGCAGGGTTGAGGATATGCGCTATATGTTTGCAGGAGCAAAAAAATTTAACAAAAATATAGGAGATTGGCTTGTTGGCAATGTCGACAGCATGCATAATATGTTTGATGGGGCCTTGTCTTTCAATCAAGATATTGGAGGCTGGGATGTTGGCAAGGTTGCAACTATGAACCGTATGTTTCGAGGTGCACGTAGCTTCGATCAAGATTTGAGTGGCTGGAATATTCCCGAATTGGTGGATGCTGATGGTATGTTTAACTCTGTAAGGCTGTCGATTAGCAACTACGATGCTTTGCTGATTTCGTGGGATAGGCAGCTTGCCAACAACAGGGCAAAGGAAAAAGTGAAGTTTGATGGAGGTCTAAGTATCTATTGTACTGGCGAAGAGGCTCGCAGTAGGCTGATAAACAGGGCTTGGGGTGATGGATTGACTGCTGTCGACGGTTATCCTGATTCTCCAAATGACATTAAGGACGGTGGCAAGGCAAGTCCCTCCATTCCCGATGATTTTAACGGAGAGTTTTATTTATGTGCAGGCGACACTGTCAGTCTTCCTTTGGAGGGAGCTAGCGACCCTCTTGTCGATTATCAATTATATGATGCGGCTAGCAACCTTCCTGTGGGCGATTCGATAAAAGGCACGGGAGCGACAATATACTTCAAGGTGTCGCCCGAGATTGCCGAGACGAAGTACTATGTAAAAGCGTGTTACCATACGGATGTTTCTGTCAGCTGCACCTCTGTATCGAGTGGTATTACTACGGTTTATGTCCACGATAAGAAGTCTGAAATCAGTCCGATGCATAGCCGAGTTTTTGAGGCTACTAACAGCACCGATATTACGGTCAGTGCCTACACCGGTACACTAAAAGCGTGGCAATACAGCGAAGATCCGACATTTACCACCTATCAGGAGGTCTTAGACCCCTCTGGCAACACATTTACATTGAGCAATGTTTCTGCAAATACTTATGTAAGAGCCTTTTTTAGTAGTGTGGTTTGTGGTGGATATTATTCCGACACTGCCTTTGTTGAGGTCGTTTCGGCATCGGATTTGTTCATCACCGAGTGGCAAGTACAAGACGGTGATATAATCAGTATTCCACTTGTTGACGACGCAAATTACAATTTCACTGTTGACTGGGGCGATGGCTCCGGACTTGAAGTTTATGAAGGGGCAAACATAACAAGTTCGCATACCTACACTACTGGGGGAACCTACAGTATTAAGATTGCAGCCAATATAGATGTGGACAAGAACGGCACCTACGAGACGGGTTTTCCTCGTATTCATTTCAAACATTTAGACTCCAAAGACAAGATATATGCAATAAAGCAGTGGGGTAGTATCAGGTGGACTAGTATGTTCGAGGCATTCGAGTCTTGCTTGAATCTCGATGTAAAGGCGGGCGACATTCCCGATTTGAGTACCGTCCGCAGTTTGGGGCGAATGTTTGCCCAATGTGAGAGCCTTGTAGGTACGGCAAAGATTGGCGATTGGGATGTCAGTACGATTACCGAAATGAACCACATGTTCTATTTTAACTATCTGTTCAATCAGAATATTGGAGCATGGGATGTCCATAATGTGGTCAGAATGAACCATATGTTCACTGGAGCTTACTCTTTCGACAACGGAGGGCAGCCGCTGAGGTGGACTCACGACCACGACAATAATCCCGCCACTCCTGAGGTTTCGGCAACAGGGAAGGTCGAAAATATGGAAGCGATGTTTATGGGAGCCAATAGCTTCAATCGCAACATTAATCATTGGGATGTGAGCAAGGTTACGATAATGAAATCGATGTTTAAGGAAGCCGATGCTTTTAATCAGGATATTGGAGCATGGAATGTCGTGAGTGTCAGCGACATGTCGTATATGTTTGACCATGTTGGTGCTTACAACAACGCAGGTCAGCCGCTGAGTTGGACTTACGACCATGACAATGATGCAGGAACTCCCGAAGTGTCTTCGACAGGTACTGTTACTTATGCCTTGTATATGTTTCGGGATGCCGAAAAATTTAATCAGGATATTAGTGATTGGGATGTTAGCAGTGTTGCCAAGATGAATGAGATGTTTAAGAATGCACGAAGTTTCGACCAAGACCTTAGCGATTGGGATATTTCGTCCTTAAACAATGCGTCCTCCATGTTTGAGGGCATCAAATTGTCGCTTGCCAACTACGACTCGCTGCTTATCGGCTGGAACAGGCAGCTTGTGGCAGGCAAGGGCAATAAGAATGTGGCGTTTCATGGTGGCAACAGTCAGTATTGTGCCGGAGCAGAGGCGCGAGCGTCTATGCTTTCCGATACCTATGCGTGGAAAATCACCGATGCTGGTTCGGCGGCAGCACTCGACGATATTGCTTTTGTTTCCGATACAATTGAATTATGTGTCGGAGTCGACACCCTCTTGCAGCTCGACAGTAGTGAGCTAGGCTATAAATATGAGTTGTTTGCTAAATCTGATGATACTCAAGCTCTAGCAAGTGTAGCCGGCACGGGTGATACTGTCGGGTTTAGGGTAAGTCCATCGGACACATTGGATTACTACGTCTTGGCTATCAGGGCTACTGAGACCGGTAGCGATTGCGACACAGTGAGGCTCAGCAAAGAACTCAGAGTAAATGTTGCACCTGTAAGTGTGGGCGGTAGCGTTATGCCTTCTCAGTCAGTGGTTTACACTCAGTTTAACAAGGTCGTCTTGAGCCTCGCAAATCATGTCGGTGGTGTACAGCAATGGGAGAGCAGCATTAATGCTGATTTCAGTGATTCTGTTGTAGTTCGCACAAACTCGCCTGTTTTCACTGCCACAAATATAACAGACAGCACCTACTACCGTGCTTTGGTGAAGAGTGGAGCTTGCGACAGTGTGTATTCCGACACTGCTGTTATATATCCGATGTTGAACACCTGTCTTAGCAAACTGACAGACTCTGCCGATATTGGCAAGTACTTCGATGCGCTTTATACTTTCGATGGTTCGGGGTTTGGGCAAGACATGAGTGGCAATGCTTATCATTTGGCAGACAATAACAAGGGCTTGAGTTTTGAGAGAGACGATGCTATCTTGGGTTCAGCATTGCGTTTTGGTGGCATGAGTGTTTTGTATAATGATGATACCACATTTATGTCTGCTCCTTTATCCAATTTCAGTGTTGGTTTTTGGATGAAGCCCGACAACTCAGCTCTTGCGGATATGCAGATTTTGTTTGAAGAGGGCGACAGCAACAATGGTATATCGATAGTTCTCGAAGGCGGTCAGCTAAAGGTCTGTATTGCCTATACCGCAGGAGGTCAGCAAAAGAATGAGCTTGTAGCTCCCTATCCACAGGATGGCGGGTGGCATCATCTGATGTTGCAGCTCGACGACAAGGGTATAATACTTCTTTATATAGATGGTGGGATTAGTGCCTACTTCAAAGCTCCCTTAGTATGGGAGCATGGAGTAAGTGGCGTACTTGGGCATGAGCATTCCTCAGCTTTTGGTAATTCATCCGGAGATATTGCCTTGACAGGGAATGTCAACTACAATGGTTACAAGGGGCTGATGGATGATATTTTCTACACACGCAAGTATGTTTCGGGCGGCAAGAACTTTCTGTACAATCAGTGCGCCTCGCCCAATCCCTTGCTGTCGATGGACTGCGAGCATGAGGTAGTGCAAAGCAATACCCTTCCTATTTCTGAGGGTGGAGGTATAAGGTGGAGCAGAATCAACCTAATCACCGGCGACTTGATGTCGGTGAACGATGAGACACACGACATGGCAAAGGCATTGGGAATAAACAGTATAGGCTACAACAGTCTCGACGGCTTGTTATACGGAGTAAGTCAGTATTTTCTGAAAGCTGTGGGAGCAGGAACAGAGCAGGCTTTCAGGACTGTCAGCGGTCTTGATGCAGACGGTAAATTCATTACTCGCTATGTAGTACTTAATGATTTTAAGACGGTTGTAGGCGATGTTTTTGGAGGCTATCAGTATCTCAGCGATAAAAAGACCGACAAGGACGATGTTTTCAGATATAATGTCGACAATTCTTCCCCCGATTATCTGTCGGAGAGTGGAGTGAAGTTAGGAACAATTCCACACCAAGCAGAACTTGGCTATGCCGATTGGGCAGTGAGTCCGATAGATACTTGCATATATACACTTAGCAATATAGCATCTTCGGACGACGACGGTGTTTCAACGATTTATAAATTCGATTTAGAGAGCGGTGTCGGCTCGGTGTTTGGCGAGACTCAGTTTAAAAGTGTAAGTACAGGGACTTTTGGAGCTATCTATTTCGATGGCGACGGTTTTATGTACGGCTTAGAAAATTTTTCGGGAACTAATTGGCGAGTCAAGGTGCATAATGATTTTGACAGGGCTGCAAAAGTGTCGGCTTCCGAAGTGTCGAATATGAACGACGGAGCGCGCTGTCCCTTTGCCCCCTCGCCGGTAGACTTTGCCGATGCTCCGCAGGCTTTTGTCAGTGCCAATGGAGTTGGCTACACCACCTCCCTTGACGACGATGGCGCACGTCATTATGTTTCTCTTTACGATACCGCTAATCATAGGGCGAAGCTGATGTTAGGTTCGCTTGTCGATATAGACCTCGACGGTGTGAACGATAACAGAGAAGCTCTTGGCGACGACCTCACGGAATGCCGCCGCGACAATAATAATGCTGACGATGAAGATGCACTTGCAAAATTCCCCGAAATGAGTATGGTCATTGCTGATTACAGCCTAAATGTAGGCATTACCAATACCACCGGTAAGGATGCCTACCTAATGGGCTGGATAGACTTCAATGCCGACGGAGTGTTCGATGCTACCGAGCTTGCCTACGATACTGTTGCTTCAGGCTTGATAGCAGCCTCCGGCGACAGTGTGGAACTGACATGGGATGCCCAAAGTTTACAGAACAAAAAATACATTTATTTGCAGAGCGATTCCACCTACATGCGCCTGCGTATAACAAGCGACCTGACAGTCTACAAAAAACAAAAGAGCCTGTCTGTCGGTATGGCAAGAGACGGCGAAGTGGAAGACTACCTCGTTACGACCAACTGCTCGCCCCATCGTGTTCCTGATATGATAATGGAGCTGTGTCTTGCTGATAATGACTTTGATATAAACATAGTTGAGTATATTCCTTATGGAGACTTGGACAGTGTGGCAGTGTGGGATGCTTCGGGCAGGGAGATAGACAATCCCCAAGCCTTCCCTGCAAGTAGCTTGAATAAGAATGCTATCACTGTTTTTAGCTACTACTACGAGAAAAAAGGCTTCTGTGTGGGTTCAAAGCCCGGAAAGATTTACATAAATGGACTTGCCGACAATAGATACGCCAACTTTAAACATAGAACCTTCTCAGTGTGTGGACCTTACCTCAAGGAGGGTGGCTATAAGCTGAATCCTATAATTCCGTACATAACCAAAAGTGGGGAGTGGCTAGTCTCGTCGCCTGCTGTTGCGGGAACGAGTGTTGATGCTTCGCCGTATTTTATAGACAAAGGAGCCGACGGGATGGTTTTCGATGGTCGAGGTTTTTGGGCTGCGGTGATAGCTGCCAACAACGGCGAAGCCCCCGACAAAGTGAGTGTGAGTGTGCATTACAGCACAGGCCGCGAAGATGTATGCGCAGGAGCTGACAAGATAGTATGTCTGACCCTTGAGATTTTTAATTAATTAGATACAAAAAATAATAGGGGCCTTAGCCCTGATATAGATGCAGGTTGAATCGTTGAACTGTTTAAGGTTTAAAATGCTGTATGCCGTACGCTTTAGGCTATAATCAAAATAAACGAACGTCATTGCGAGGAGCTGGCGACGAGGCAATCTCCTGCAACAGAGAACAGATTGCCACGCTTCGCTCGCAATGACTGATAATGATGTGCTGAAAAGGCATTAATGCAGTCCGACGATAGACTTTGGTACTACATTTGTGTAGTTAAGGTTGAAACTAATTAACTATGTGTATTAAATTCTATCGTTTAAGGACCTGTGTTCTTATTATTATTTCTATAATGTTTGCGAGTGTATTCGTATTGCAGGCGCAGACTAAGGCGGATGCCTTCATCGTTAAGTGGCAAATCAATAAAGGGGATTTCAGGTTGCCTGTTGACGGTATCGGCAGAACCTATCACATGTCTGTCGATTGGGGCGATGGCTCAAAGAAAGACATTACCGATATGCATAATGGGATAATAAAGTATTCTCATTATTACAAAGAAAGAGGTATTTACATTATAAAAATCACCCCTTTGGAAGACCTCGACAATGATGGTAAGTATGAAACCGGTTTCCCGTATATTAATATGCGTGATAAAGCTGAAGCCTCTCAACGTCATGGTTTTATGGATGTGGTGCAGTGGGGTAGTTCGAGATGGGAAACTATGAAGGATGCTTTCTGGGAATGCAAATATATGGATGTAACAGCAAGTGATACACCGGATTTGAGCATTGCCAAGAGTACTTCTGGAATGTTTTATGGAGCTACGGAACTGATTGGGACTAAGGTATTTGAAGACTGGGACATGTCGAATATAGAAAATATGAGTTGGATGTTTTTCAAAGCGCTCATATTTAATCAGGATGTTGGTGGATGGGAGGTTAGAAATGTGACTGATATGTCGAGTATGTTTGGCTTTACTCGGAAGTTTAATCGAGATTTGAGCCGTTGGAATACTAGCAATGTGGAGAATATGAAGCAAATGTTCTCTACTACGGAAGAATTTAATAACGGAGCAGAACTCGGAGATATGACTAAGCCATTAAATTGGGATGTTTCAAGTGTTGAGGATATGAGAGAAATGTTTTCACAAGCTCCCAATTTTAATCAGTATATCGGAAAATGGAACACGTCTAAAGTGACCAATATGTTTGCTATGTTTAATGATGCTCGATCCTTCAATAATGGCGATGTTCGAGGTGGCTCAAGTAAGCCTATGGAGTGGGATGTCAGCAGTGTTACCACGATGGGAAGAATGTTTTATATAGAAAAGGAAAAGTATAGTTCGTTTAATCAAGATATTAGTTCTTGGGATGTTAGTAGTGTTACTAGAACTGATAACATGCTCGATGGAGCTGATGTTTTTAATAATGGAGGACAGCCATTGGACTGGGGTTCAAAAACATCAAAATTGACTGACATGTCGAGTATGTTCCGCTCAAGTGCCTTCAATCAGGATGTTAGTTCTTGGGATGTCAGCAATGTTCGTAAAATGTACTCAACGTTTCGATACGGTGTTTTCGATCAAGATCTTAGTGCATGGAAGATAAAATCTTTGACAGATGCTCAAAATATGTTTGCCGGTACAAAGCTATCCACTGCAAACTACGACTCTCTTCTCATTTCTTGGAACAGGCAGCTTGTAAACGGCGAGGCAAATAAACGCGTAAAGTTTGACGCAAACGAGAGTCAATATTGCGAGGGGGAAGCAGCACGGGCTAACCTTATTGCAAACGGATGGGGCGATGGCAAAACAGGAAATAATAAACCCTCTGATATTTGGGACAAAGGAAAGGCAAGCCCTCGTACAGACTTTACTTTTGGCGAGGACGTAGACCTCTGTTTTGGCGACAGCATCGACCTAGTGCTATCGGGCAGTGAGGCGGGTTTTTTATATTATTTCTACGAGCTTAGTAGCGACGCATTGCTCTACGATTCTGTTCTAGGTACGGGCGAAGCTCTCAGCTTCTTGGTGAAGCCTGATGATACTTCGGGCTACTATGTTGTGGCAGAGGACATTATTTCCGACAGGGAAGAATGCCTCTTTGCTGATGTTGATACTGTCATTGTCAATATTGTACAGCCTGGGTGGGGAGGAAGCATAAGTCCCGCAAGTAAGCAAGTGTTTTCGGGCAGGAACAGTACCGAGTTGAAACTGAGCGGATACAAGGGCAGCATAATTGCTTGGGAGAGTTCTACGGATAGTTTTAAGACCGTAGCTACAGTTATCCCAAATACTGTGGGATTGGAGAGTTATACGGCACTTAATCTCGATGCCGACACTTACTTTAGAGCAGTGGTAAAAAACGGACCTTGCGATACTATTTATTCCGACACAGCCGTGCTTAGAGTCATTCCCGATGACGAAAGTTTTATCACGCGCTGGGAAGTGACTGCTGGCACAGAGCTTACACTGTCTGTTGGGGCTGCATATATATACGATTTTCTCATTGATTGGGGTGAGGGAGACGCTGTCGTCTTTAGCGGGGATGCATCTTCTTTGAATGGTGCAATAAAGCACACATACACCGGGCTAGGTACTGACACAGTTGATGTCAGAATTGCACCAAACGTAGATTTGGATGGCGATGGGGAGTATGAGTCAGGTCTTCCTCACATAATACTTTCTGCACAGAGCAGGCTTTTGGATGTAAGTCAGTGGGGGAGGAGTAGGTGGAAAGACATGTCCGGTTCTTTCTCCTCTTGTGCAAGGCTTGATGTTTCAGCCTCCGACACTCCCGATTTGAGGGATGTTAGCAGTCTTGCAAGCATGTTTGCCGATTGTCCCAAGCTAGTGGGTACGGAGGTTTTCGGAGCTTG
Source organism: Bacteroidales bacterium (assembly GCA_047972135.1). Taxonomy (GTDB): domain Bacteria; phylum Bacteroidota; class Bacteroidia; order Bacteroidales; family Prolixibacteraceae; genus JBKEAJ01. The sequence goes on from JBKEAJ010000119.1 coordinate 14,153, forward strand.
GGGTGTTGGAAATGTGCAGGATATGAGCTATATGTTCAAAGGTGCAAGTAGCTTTAGTCAGGATTTAGGCGACTGGCAGATCAGTTCGTTAGGCACAGCCGCAGGAATGTTTGAGGGAGCAAAGTTGAAGCTGTCTCACTACGATTCCTTGCTTATCGGCTGGGAAAGGCAGGCAGCTCCGCAGAATGTGAAATTTCATGGGGGTGCGAGTCTCTACTGCGATGGCGAGTCTGCACGAGCCAATCTCATCGTCGGTGGATGGGGCGACGGCGTACCTACTGCCAATGCCGACACTGACATTATCGACGGAGGGCGTGCAGAGCTGGATGATAGTTTTACTTTCGGCAAGGACAGCACTATTTGTGGCAATGATACTGCCGTACTGCGACTGTCAGGCAGTGAACAGGGCATCTACTATCATCTTTATGACTTGGAAACTAAGGCGATGATTATAGACTCCGTGCTGGGAACGGGTAGTCCTATTGATTTTTTTGTCAGCCCTACCGATACGGCAAGTTACTACGTTCTAGCCGATAATCCCGATGCTGCCGGGTCGTCTTGCCACACCGTCGGTATAGATACCGTAACTGTCAATGTATATCCTATCAGCAGGGGAGGACGCACCTTGCCTGCCGTTCATCATCTGGTATCGTCCACAGAGCCTACTGTGTTGTCCTTGAGGGATCATATCGGCGAGGTGGTGCGCTGGGAAAGCAGCAACAGCCTTGACTTTAGTTCGCCGACAACAATTAGCAACAGTGCCGGAAAGAATACAATAACTGTAAGCGGTATTAGTCAGCCTACATATTTCAGAGCTTTGTTGAGGAGCGGCACTTGCGACTCCGCCTACTCCAAACCTGCCGAGTTGTCGCTCACTCCCGATGGAGAACTGTTTATCACTAAATGGGTGCCAGCAGCTCCCGACTACCGCATAACTATTCCCACTTATGGCGGTGGCTATAACTATACCGTATACTGGGGCGACGGTAACAAGGATGAGCATGTTGCCTCTGCTGTGTCTCACAGCTACTCGTCGGACGATACTGTCATCATCAAAATAGATGTCAGCTTTGCTAATGATAAGAGTGGAAAGCCCATCACGAGCTTTCCGAGGTTGTATTTCTATGCTATGCCCGATATGCAAGACAAGCTTGTTGATATTGTGCAGTGGGGCATCAATAGGTGGACGAGCATGGACAGTGCTTTCTACGGCTGTTCAAACTTGGATGTCTCCGCTCCTGATGTGCCGAGTTTTATAGCAAGAGTAGGGGCATCAGCAATGTTTCGAGGTTGCAGGAGTCTTGTAGGCACTTCAGCTTTTAGTTCATGGGATGTGATAAGGCTTGCCGATATGTCGGGGATGTTTTATGGAGCTGTGTCCTTCAACATGGATATAAGCGACTGGGATGTGGAGAATGTTAGGGATATGAATCGAATGTTCTATAATGCAGAGTCCTACAACAACGGAGGCATGCCACTCGCTTGGATGCATGTTCCCTTGCGGAGTAGTCCCGATATGGTGTCTTCCACACTGAATGTCGCTGATATGTCGGGGATGTTTGCCGGAGCCACAGCCTTCAATCAGGATATTAATCATTGGGATGTTGGCAATGTCAGAAATATGCAGGCAATGTTCGATGGAGCATCATCTTTCGACCAAGCTCTTGCTGATTGGGATGTGTCGCAAGTCGATACTATGTCGCAGATGTTCCGCAATGCCACTGCTTTCGACCAAGACCTTGCTTCATGGCAGATTGCAGCTCTCGACGATGCAGCCGCAATGTTTGAGGGTGCAAAGCTGTCCATCGCTAATTACGACTCTCTGCTTATATCGTGGAACCGACAGCTCGAAGCCTCTCTCGCTAAGCAGAATGTGAAGTTTCATGGCGGTGCGAGCCGTTATTGTGCAGGCGAGTCTGCACGAGCCAATCTCATCGTGGGTGGTTGGGGCGACGGCGTGCAAACGGCAAACACAGCTAATGATATTATCGACGGGGGCTCTTCAATTCCTAAGGACAACTATACTTTCGGCAATGACACCTCTACGTGTTTTGGAACATCGCTCACATTAAGCCTGTCGGGCAGTGAAATCGGGGTCTACTATCATCTATATGAGCTAGATAGCGAGATTCTTATTCTTGACTCTGTTATGGGAACAGGCTCTTCTATTGATTTTATTATAAATCCCGACGATACAACGAGCTACTATCTACTTGCCGATAATCCGGAGGCGCAAGGTTCTGCCTGCCATACTCTCCGCATAGATACCATTACTGTTGATGTAATCCCGCTGAGCGTAGGCGGAAATATCAGTCCCTCCGAAACATTTGTATGTTTTGGAGATAATACCCTTAGCCTCACACTTAATAATAATGTGGGCGATGTTGTCCGATGGGAAAGCAGTGTTAATGCTGACTTTAGCGACTCTACACTACTTGCCGAGAAGGGGGCGAGCCTCAGTGTCGACAATCTGAGTCAAACTACATATTATAGAGTCCTCGTCAGTAGTGTCACTTGCGACTCGGCGTATTCCGACACTGCTGTAGTGATAATTTACGATGCCGAAGCAAAGGATTTCTACGACACCATCAGTTACGGAGAGATATTGACAATATACCCGCTAGACAGTGTAGATGCTTACCTCGCAACACTCAATTACATCGGAGAGCCACGCTGGGGTTTAGTCCGAATGCACCTAAACGAAAGGGTATCCTACGAACCGGATGACGATTTTCTCGGGACTGATTCGTTCAGATACTATGTTACTATGAACGGAGCATGTATTGATAGTGCATGGGTTTATGTTACCACCCTTTGCAAGCCTTACCGAATGCCTGATCTAATTATGGAAGTGTGCCTGTCGGACAACACCTACAACATCAATCTCTTGGAATATATGCCTTATGCAGACATCCGCGAAGTGAGGGTGTGGGACAGCAATGGGGAGCAGATTCGGAATCCGCGAGAATATCCCGCAGCAAAGCTGAGCTATGATAACACTACGGTGTTTACCTACGATTATGCTAGGACGGGCTACTGTTCTGCTGCCAAGCCGGGTAAGATCTACATAAATAGTTTGAGCGACAATAGGTATGCCAACTTTAAGCATAGAAAAATCTCAATGTGTGGAACTTATCTCAAAGATGGTGGGTACAAGCTGAATCCAATTATTCCGTATCTTTCAAAAAGTGGAGAGTGGCTAGTCTCTACGCCCCTTGTTACAGGTTCAAACCTTGATGCCTCGCAGTATTTTAATGATAAGGATGCCGATGGCATTATCTTCGACGCTATACGCTTCTGGGATGCTGTGATAAGCGACAACAACGACGAAGCCCCCGACAAAGTGAGTGTAAGTGTGCAATACAGCACAGGCAGCGAAGATGTATGCGCAGGAGCTGACAATAAGGTGAGTCTGACATTCGAGATAACGAAGTAACGAAGTGATGATTTGATACTACGATACTATGATGCTATAAATACGACTAGCCTTGTTCGGAGTAAAGTACAGCTCACAATGGCAGCAGTGCTTAGTGGTCGGGCTATTAAAACAGTATTTCTACGGCAGCAAAGATAGTGCTTCGCAGCGTGTCGCCCATTATTTTCGCAAGCTTTTTAGCTTTGTATTTTGACATCTTTGCTATGTTTTGTAGTTCTATCTGATAAATATCCCGTTCGCTCAGCAAGGCACGCTCATATTGGTGTTTTTCGATTTTGGAATTTTTTGCCATATCTTCAAGCCATTCTAGCCTTGAAGCATGGCGTTTTGCTATTTCTTCGGCAATGGGTTTTATTCTTTTGAATTCCGACTTTGAGAGGTTTTTCTCCAGGTTGGAAGCCATCTTCACCAAGATTTTATTTAATTTTTCTTTGTCCATCTCCTTATATGTTATGTATCTGGATTATCATTCCTTTGTTTTCTCCGAAAAGTGTATAGCTTCCAGAAATGCAATACATTGTTTATGGAAAATTTCAATTTGCTTGTCTGTAATGTTGGAGTCTTCTTTTTTATGCTGTTCTCTACAAGTGAGCCAATAGTCAAGTAGCTTATTAGCTCCATTATCTTCGTTGTTTATGTACTGGCTTGATAGTCTGAAAATAATAGCCCGTATATCTACCTCTATATCAAGATAATCCTTTGCGTACTCGCTAAATGCTCTCTTTTTATCTCCTTCGTCGGACAATTGCAGAACCGACAAGTAAAGCTCGTCTATTTTTTCTGCTGTTTGCTCTATGCGGCGTGCCGTAGAGCTGTCGTATTGCGACATATTTCCGATAGAACTGCAAGAGTAGTTTAGAGCTACTAGCGACAATGTACTGATATATAGTAGTATGTGTTTCATGTGTTTATGTTTATCCTCCTCTGTCCGTAAAGATAAGAAAGAAAATCAAAAAACGAAAATATTTTCTTGTTTTTTGCAGAATTTGCAAAAAGTACTAACTTTGCAGGAGTTACTGTACAAGTTGAGAGTTTTGGTGGCGGAGTATGAACTTAATAATCAGTATTTTAGATATTTAAAGACATGAAACTTCCATGCAGTAGGCTTTAAGCTATATGCAATAAGCCTAACTACACACAGGAGTATGATTAAAAACAGCAAAAGCATAAAGCCTATAGCTTACAGCTTATTGCAAAATTATAAAGATATGAAATGGTTTATTTTTGGTGGCTGTCAAAAGGGAGACTTGAGGTTTCCGTGTAGAATAGTTGTAAGAGCGTGTTTAATTGTGATTTTCGCACTGTCCTCTTTTAGTTCCTTTGGGCAGCAGACGGATTTGGACGGGACCTGGGTGCTGGATAGTGTTAAAATCAACAAATTTAAACAGGGGATAATTGGAGATTCCATTAAATATGAGGATTTGTATATTACAAGTGTTTTCAGTAAGATAAAGTTTACCAATGATGGAGATTGTCTTCTGCATAGACAGTTTGCCAATGTGGCACAAGCATCTTATACTTCATCTCAAGATAGTGTTGTTATTACAGATAATACTGCACAGTATAGTTACAAATTGAGTATTAATAATGGAGAACTAATCTTAAGTGGAGTTGCTAAAGCTGCTGATTTTTCAGGAGTGCTAGAAGACTATAAACTGGTTATGAGATTTACCAAAGAGAATTGATTGAGTCTGTCAAGCTCTTTAATAAAATAATAAAGCATATGAAACGAATCTTACCTATACTTTGGATTATAATAATACCAATATTATCGAATGCACAAAACAACTTGATTCCTGATACCTCTGACTGTGGAGGTACGCGTCCTGCTTTTGCTTTTGATATTCAGCCGGCATGGAATTCTTCAACAAACGAAAATGTCGACTCTAGGTATACTCCTATAGTCGGAGATATTGACGGTGATGGTAGTGTTGAGGTGTTAACGGCAAATGGTATGCCGGGAGGAGGTGGAATTCTATATGTCTTCAATGGCAAGACTGGTGCATTGAAAGGACAAATTAATACTTCAGGCATTGGCACTACTTACAGTAGTGGGATTTGCATTCTGAGGCGAAACAGCTCAGATAAAGGTTCGGTTGTTATAGCCGGAAGGGATGGGAATGTTTACCTATACGAAGTGAGTTCAGGAAGTGAAACATCAATAACATTTAATTCAACACCTGTATGGACAACTTCTTTAACTGTCAATGTAGATATACCTGTTGTTGCAGATCTTAATGGTGATGGAATTGTCGAGATTGTTGTAGGCAAATATATTCTTAATGCAAATACAGGAGCAGTGTTGAGTACTTTGTCATTTGAAGGTGGAACAGGATATCAGAATTGTGGACAACGCTTCAATAACGTGGCAGATGTTGACGGCGATGGTCTTGCAGATGTTTTGGCAGGAAGCTTTGTTTATAGGTTTAATAATGGGTTTGTAAGCTCTCCAGCTCCTTGGAAAAAATGTGGTAGATATGGTGAGTCAGGGATTGACGGTACAAATATTGTTGCTGATATAGACCAAGATGGGTATATTGATGTTGTATTTGTCTATTGGGACAAAAACAAAGAATGTGAGATTACCGTTTGGACTCCTTCTACGGATAACGAGATAGATCATTTTACAATGATAGTGGGTAATAGTGTGTCCTATCCTTTTGTGGGCGACATTGATGGTAGGGTGCATATAGTAGGCGGAGTGGAAAAAAAATATCCGGAAATATGCGTTAATACAGCAGGGCATCTCCGCGCATTTACATTTGATGGAACAAATTTTTTATTAAAATGGGATCTAACCCACACGGATATGTCAGGTTCTACGATATTAACCTTATTTGATTTCAACCTCGACGGCATAGTTGAACTTGTGTATAGAGATGAATCTAAACTGCGCATTTTGAATGGACAGGGAAGTAGCCCAATAGATGCTGCTACACCTATAGTATGTGGTTCTGCTACTATTGTTGAGACTCCCGTAGTTGCAGATGTTACCGGCGATGGTAGTGCAAATATTATTGTAACTGGGAATTTCGATGGCACTACAGCCGTGAAAGGCGAATTAAGAGTTTTTGAAGGAGCTGCCTCCAAATGGGCATCTTGCCCTAGCATTTGGAATCAGCAGTTGTATAGCAACTTACTAGTAAATTTAGATCTAACTATTCCCAAAAGAATAGAACCCGTAAACACAACTTTTACTCAAACTTGTGCAGAAGGCAAAAAGATACAATTTTATAATGGAGGTCCGATGCAGGCTCCATTTATTAGCGAAGAAACTTATTGTCCCATTGACTTATCTCCCGACTTATATGTGGAAAACGGCAGCTTCGAGTATTTATCGGCAACTTCCGTTAAGATAACCGTAACGGTAAAAAATGTCGGTTTGGTTTTGGCTGCTGCATCAACACCATATCAATATTATAAAAATGCTAAAACAACGGCAAACGTTATAGGAAGTGGAACATTGGGAGTCGACTTATCTCCCGGACAAAGCACCACCATAACACGTACATTTACAGGCTTAAACCCTATGCCATCACAGTTTTATTTCAGAGTTGTCGACGACGGAATAAACTTTCCTGCTTCAGGAGCATATAGCGACTGTAATCTTACTAACAACACAAAATCATTTGGTACACTGGAGCTTACCAAAGTAACTAATGCAAGCTCTGCATGTATCGACGGGTCGAGCAT
>JBKEAJ010000120.1:0-3985 GCA_047972135.1 Bacteroidales bacterium
GATCTCCAACGCGCATGGATAAAAAGTACAAGCAATAGTATTTACACTGCCTGCACACCATTAGCAGGAGATATTGACGGCGATTGAAAGACCGAAGTTTTTGCCTTGGGGGGGGCTAAGATTTACGTGTTTGAAGGATCAGATGGTATTAGTATCGGTACAATAAATGTAGGCTCAACAATTACTTCGTAGGCATGGACAGGGACTCCCTTTTTGATTTTTAGGGATAAGACCAGCGGAAAAGGGCGAGTATTGATTACTCATCAATACAAAACCATGTACATGTATGAAGTGTCTAGTGCTCCAGGTGTTCGACCTATCACTTTTACCAGGCTTTGGGCAAAAACTGGACAGTACACTCACCCATACTCATATTCACATGATGCAAATGCAAAAATGTTTTCGCCACTAATCCATGATTTAGATGGAGATGGAACGCCAGAGTTTATAGTTGGAAATACCATTGTAGATTATAATGGAGATACTAAGGCAACCATGGATTATGCAGGGATTACTATCAACTTTGGCTATGTAGGCTTACCTATAGTTGCTGATTTGGATAAGGATAAAATTCCGGAAGTAATAGTTGGTACAAATGTATATAAATATCACCATGGCACATTAACATTATGGAAGCAATGTCCCAATATATCTGCTCAAGAAGGGTCGAATATGGTAGCAGATATCAACCAAGATGGAAATGTTGATTTGGTATTTCATACTATGTATAAAGCCAACCCTGCATTCATAAAAGTTTGGACTCCTTTAACTGACCAAGATTTAGGAAATGTTATAACCTTTAGTTATTACTACGGACAGCGTTCTTTGCCTTTTGTGGGCGACATTGATGGTAGGGTGCATATAGTAGGCGGAGTGGAAAAAAAATATCCGGAAATATGTTTTAATACAGGACAACGACTTTATGCTTATAAATATACAGGAAGTGCATTCACTCAAAAATGGAGCATGTCCCATTCCGATCATAGTGGAGGAACAATTCTTACGCTTTTTGATTTTAATAATGATGGTGTTATGGAACTAGTGTATAGAGATGAAACTCTCATCCATATTTTTGATGGCAGCGGAAATTCAGCACAATCAATATACACGCAGACCTGTGGGTCAGAAACAGCTTCGGAGCTTCCGATAGTTGTAGACGCCACAAGCGACGGTAGTGCCAATATTGTTGTCACAGGGAATAATACAAGCAAAAGTTCATATGGAGAGGTAATGGTTTTTGAGGGAGCAACATCCAAATGGGCATCTTGCCCCAATGTTTGGAATCAACAACTATATAGTTCTTTATATGTCAATACTGATTTGACTATTCCGGATAGTGTAGAATCAGTAAATATTACATACACCCGCCCGGATTTGTCAACTGTTCAGTTTTACAACGGAGGTCCCATGCAGGCTCCTTATGTTAGTGAGGATACCTATCTACCTGTCGACTTATCTCCAGATGTATACATTGAAAACGGCAGCTTCGAGTATTTATCGGCAACTTCCGTTAAGATAACCGTAACGGTAAAAAATGTCGGTTTGGTTTTGGCTGCTGCATCAACACCATATCAATATTATAAAAATGCTAAAACAACGGCAAACGTTATAGGAAGTGTAAAATTGGGAACAGACTTGTATCCCGGACAAAGCACCACCATAACACGTACATTTACAGGCTTAAACCCTATGCCATCACAGTTTTATTTCAGAGTTGTCGACGACGGAATAAACTTTCCTGCTTCAGGAGCATATAGCGACTGTAATCTTACTAACAACACAAAATCATTTGGTACACTGGAGCTTACCAAAGTAACTAATGCAAGCTCTGCATGTATCGACGGGTCGAGCATATTTACCATAAAACTGGTTAACAATACCAACCAAACCAATAACCCCACAACCTACAATAACCTTGTACTTATCGATAGTTTGGGAACAGGCTGGCAGTTTATATCAGCAACACCTGTAGACGGAAGTTTGGGAACATTTAATGCACTTACGCGAAAGATGGAGTGGACACTCAGCTCTTTAGCACCGGGAGATACAGCAACGCTAATGATAGTAGCCAAGACAACTCTGGCAGGAGCAATTCGTAATACCGTGTGGTTAGACGAAATTGACGGGACAACTTTGGGTCGTGAGATTATCGAAGCCTACGTCATTGTGTCAAGCATCCAAGCACCCGCTGCTGCAGTGATAACGCCTACCAATCCGACTTTGTGTGGCGGTGGCTCGGTTACGCTCACAGCATCAACTACGGCATCCGATTATCAGTGGTATAAAAATAATATAGAGATTACTGGAGCAACCTTGCAGACCTACGATGCAACGACCACTGGCGAGTATCGTGTTACCTATTTCGATGGTACATGCGTGTCGCAGATGAGCGATTCGGTAGTTGTCAAGGTGAGTCCTCTGAGCGAAGGGGGGCACATCATTCCTGCAACTAGTTATGTATCTCCGGGTAGCAACAGTACCCTGCTGCGAGTAGCTTCTTATACGGGAGATATTGTCCGTTGGGAAAGCAGCTTGGACGAGCATTTCACGTCTTACACGCAGATAAATGTAACAAAAGATACGCTCAGAGTCAACAACTTGACCGACACCACTTACTACAGAGTTGTGGTGAGAAGCGGTACTTGCGACTCTGCATATTCCGACACGGCTGTGATAATATTAAGCTGCGAGGGCATTGCAAAAGATTACTTTGCAACGATTTCTGACGGCAAGCCTATTACGATTTATCCTTTGGATAGCGTTGACTTTAGCGGCACAAAAGACCTTATTGGCATTGGAGTTGCAGAGCATGGAACAGCAGTGCATAACACAAGTACTGATTCGGTGGTATATACTCCCGATGTAGGTTTTGTGGGAGTCGACTCATTTAAATATTATGCACGCATTAATAATCTCTGTATTGACAGTGCTTGGGTTTATGTTACGGTAGCTTGCTTGCCGCATAAAATTCCCGATTTGACCATAGAGGTCTGCGTGTCTACGGGGTCTTATAATATTAATTTGTTGTCTTACATGCCTTATGTGGGCATGAACAACGTCAAGGTGTGGACAGCCAGTGGCACGCTGATTAGTAATCCTGAGTCTTATTCGGTTAACAATTTGAAAGACAACAACACCACAACCTTAAGCTATTCATACGAGAAAGGAGGTCTTTGTTCAGGCTCTGCTCCGGGCAAGATATTTATTAACAGTATCACCGACGACCGGCTAGCGATTTTTAAGGATAAGACAATAAGCGTATGCGGTGCTTATCTGAAAGACGGTGGTTATAAGCTCAGTAGCATACTGCCATATATTTCCAACGGAGGAGTATGGCATGCTTCGTCGGCAACGAAAGTGGGTACAAGTGTCAATCCTTACCCGACCTATCTTAGTCATTCGTCCGTCGATGGCTGGGTCTTCGATGCTCAGGGCTTTTGGGATGCGGTGGTAGTTGCCAACGGCAATATTGAGCCCAACAAGGTGAGCGTAACAATTCCCTACTCCACAGGGGCAGGCGACCATTGTGCAGGAGCAAGCAAGACAGTAAAATTGACTATTGAAATAACGAAGGAATGATTTGATGCTGTGATACTACTATGCTGTGATGTTACTAGTCAAGTTCTGAATATTAGTAACTGACAGTTTACTATGTACTTATCAGGAGCCTTATCTCCGTAATCTTCGTAGCAAGGCTCCTCGTAATGATGTTCGTTTATTGGCTGTTAGTCTATTGTCTAAAATCTATCACCTAAACCTCAAACAGCCACCTCCTCCCCCTTCGGGTACTCCTCCTTCGCAGGAGGAGAGTTTTTAAATCCCCTCCTTCTTCAAGGCGGGGTGCCGCAGTCGGGGTGGTTTGTATTTTTATTATTCTTCCAGCTAAAGCAGAAAGCTATTCATTGACTAATATAACTCATTAAACTTCAAACAATTAAACCCTAAACGATTAAACCCTGCATTTTCATCATCCTGCAATCCGAAA
>JBKEAJ010000121.1:0-12262 GCA_047972135.1 Bacteroidales bacterium
AAACTTTCGAGTATTATAGTCACCACGTTTGGCTTGGGTGTTAATGTGGAGTCTCCCGCATAAGCAGGATGTACAGCATTGAAGTGAATAGGTAAGTCTTTGTCGCTAAAATATTCGACTCTTGTAAGATGATTTTTTCCATAAGTACGCATAATTGCAAAGGGTGTGTTCAGTACCATTGCACGCTGATTGGGCTTGGTGACGTACTTTGAAGCATTGCTTAAAGTGATGGGGCGAGTGCTGTGCTTGAAGCCACCGCGAACACCTGCAACAAAGAGGGCTAAAACAAGAGCCATCATCACAGTCTGAGTGCTATAAAAAAGTAGTGTTGAGTTAATGTAGTTGCGTGAGTAGCGTATGCGGCGCGCCAGATATATAAATAATGTAATTACTAAAATACTTGCAAGCGTAACCCCCCAGTAATCAAGTATTCCGTTGCCCAAAATACTAAACATATTGTTGTCGTGCTTGAATTCGTTGAAAATCGTCGCAGTAGTGCGTCGCATCGTAAACCTATAATATACAATGTCTATGGCATTTATAATAAAACAAAATATGTTGGATACCAAATAAATCCAATGAACAGTAGATTGATACCATTTGTTGTAGCGAAACGGTAGCGGAAGAATCATCAGTACAATCACCAGTATATTGCTGTATAATACGGCAGTAGTGTCGAACATTATGCCTCCTTTGAAGATTGTTGCCAGGTCTGCAAAACCGATTCCTTCAAAATAACTTATGTTGAAGAGATAGAATAACAGGCGGAAAATACTGTAAAAAAGCATCGTCAAGAGAAAACGCAGTATAAGTTGTGCATATATTGGCAGACGAGTGTTTTTATATGAACTCATAATTCACTATTTTGTAGTGCAAATATAAATAATAATTTACTCTGCTGAGTTGCAATACCTCTTTATAATATTGTAGGAGTCGCTTATTCCTAGTTCTCCAGATTTACTGAGGTAGTTTCCTGCATCTCGGGTTTCACCTTTTATTATGTTCAAAATTCCAAGATTGAAATAAGCCTCTGCCAAGTCGGGTTGAATGTCTATAGCCTTTTTAAAGTCTGATATTGCTGCGTCGATATTGCCCACTTGTGCTTGCAAATAGCCGCGGTTGTAGTAGACAAAGAAACTCTCAGCATGTGTTTCTAGTGCTTTGTCGTAATCTTGCTTTGCCAGATTAAAATCTTCAATATCCATGCGGTTCTTACTTAATGCTTCAAAATCTGCCAAATCTGCCCCCTCGTTTTTGTCGTTTATGGATACACTCGGCGAAAGACCTCCCATAGTATTCATACTCATCAAAATCTGATTTGCCAACTGCATTCGGGCATTGCCGCGTAGTAAATACGCTATTTCATTCGACTTGTCGCCATCAATAACTTTGTTAAGGCTGTTTATTGCAGATTCATAATTCTGACCCAAAAGCTCAAAAACTGATAGAGTCAGATAATTGGGAGTGATGGGATTGGCGTCTGCTCGCTCTTTGAAAAATAGTGCATAATTAAGATAAACGGCAGGTGTCTTGGTAGTTATGTCTGATGTTTTTAAACTCAGCTTTGGCTGATAATTGTTGAATACATTCAGCCTCTCCAGCTCAGCCCAATAATAAGGCGATGTCCCTACACTCAGGTCGCTTTCTGTGCTGATGTCAACCATAAACATAGGACGCAAATCAATATTGACCCTCTCGTTTTGAATAAGCCCGTAATAACTGTCGTGTGCTATCTCTTCCTCTGTTCTCGGCACATTCCTGCTGTCGGAGAGTTTCAGTTTGAGCAATTCTAAAGAAGGGTCTTTCTTTGCCTCTTCTGATTTTTTCTTGTTAGAGCTCGCTTTCCCACTATTGCTGCTGTTGTCTGCAAGCGTACTGTCGGCAGGGGGAGAGTGAGTAGGAATACCTGCAAAGAAGTTGCCGCCACTTTGTAAAACAGAATCTCCATCCATTGCCATTACAGGCACACCGTAGCTCGGGTTTAGCCGCTTTGCAAAGTCTAAATCATCCTTGTAGTCGCTACTTCCAGATACTGCTTTTGCAACACCTCTATTATAATATGCACCTGCTTGCGTAGGGTCTAGTTCTAATGCCTTGCTGTAATCTGATATCGCACCTTCCAAATCGCCAAGCTGATGTTTGGCTATCCCTCTGTTATTATACGCCATCGCATTTTTATTGTCCAAACTGATAGCCTTGTCCAAATCCCTGAGTGACCTAGCATAGTCCTTATTTTCCAAATATGCCAAGCCTCTGTTTAAATAAGCTCTTGAATCAAAAGGCTTGATTATTATTACCTGATTCAAATCCTGAATAGCTCCTTTCATATCTCCACTCAGAGCCTTTACATTACTGCGGTTCATATAAGAGTTTGTGGCTCGGGGATTTAACTCAATAGCCTTGTTTAAACTCTTTAGAGCATTGTCGTAGTCTTTTGATGCCATTTGTGTGAGCCCCAGATTATTATAGATGCCGTCATCGTAAGGATTAAACTCCAGTGCTTTTTCATAATCTTTAAGTGCAGACTCGGTGTCGCCAAGTGCATGGTAGGCCAAACCCCGGTTCTTTAATACCTCAGGGAAAAAAGGCTTTATGCTCAGTGCTTTGTCGTAGTCGGCTATTGCTCCACGATAATCCTCTAGCTGATGCTTCGCCACTCCTCTGTAAAAATACGGCTCAGGGAGGTAGGGTTTGAACTTAATAATGATGTTGAAATATTCAATAGCCCCCGTGAGATTGCCATTTGAAATACGAGTCCGCCCAACATTCATGTAGTAGTTGAGGTTGAGTTGTGCATCAACTTTGTTCGTAAACATCGTTGTGCTTAACAACAATAATATTGCAAAAATCCTTTTAGTCATTCTAATCTACAACACCTATATGTGATAAAAATTGCCCCAAAAGTACGAAACTATATGCTAATAATATTATTTGTGGAATATTTGCAGAATATGGACATGAAAAAATAAATCTTGTAATCACTTGTTGTATAATGTTTTATGTGCGCGATTGTGAACTATGTTAATATTTGGACAAAAAAAATAAGCACGAATATAGGTAGTTGGCTTGTAGTGTATTATATTTGCAGATGATACCTTGTGTCATTTAGGTATAATTTGATAGTTTTGTTGAATTAGCTTAGTGTTTTAGTGTCAGAGGGAACAACTGTAAATTAGTGAGCAGATGTTTAATTTGACTTAGCTCGGAAAGGGGAGTTGCTTATGACAGTTTGAGAAATATAAAAATAGAAATATGAAAAGTTTAAGTTTAATTGTTGCCGTGTTTTTGTCACTTGTGATGATGGGGTGTGGGTCTTCAAAAAAAAGTACGTCATCTTCGAGTTCCGGCTCAAGAGCTTCAGGAGATTACAGTGAGAGGGTTACGGCTCCATCAAATGTGCAAAATCCAGGTTCTCAGTCTCAATCCCAATCCGGAGGGACTGCAAGAACAAGATCATCTACAAATCCTTTCTTGATTAGTAAGAAAGGAAGCAGTAGCTCTACCTCCGCAGGTGTGCCGTCTATAAAAAAATCTTCAAGCAGCAAAGCTTCAACAAGTAACAAGAGCTCGCAGAGTGTGAATAATGAGGCTAACAAAATGCTGAGTAAGGCTCATGTGGACGACGAAGGTGTTGTGTCGCTCGATCTTACAGGCAATTCGTCGGGAACGACACCAAGCTCCAGTAAAACTACGTCCAATCCCGTAAATCAATATGCTGCGTCTCAAGGGAAACCCGCATCTTCATATACTAACCAATACGGTTCAGCTCAAAGCACTGCCTCGCAAAGTGCAACTTCTACATATCCAGGTGCTTCAAGCTCCACATCACAGTATAAATCGCAATATCCTGGACAAGCATCAACTTACCCGACGAGCTCTTCAGGTGCTGCTTCAAGCTCTGGAGGGGGACAATATGTGAGTATAAATTCAGGTTCTTCATCGTCAAGAAGCTCATCATCTGCATCAAGTTATAATTCTGCGAACTACAAGAATATCCCAACCGTCACCGAAAAAGGTTTCTACGTTGTGGTAGGTAGTTTTAGGTCGACAAACGAAGCTATTAGATGGGGACAAAGACTTTACAAACAGCAGTTTAATCCCGTAATTGTAGCTAATCCCGCCGAAAGAAGATACAGACTGTGTACAAATAGATACGATACCGAGCAAGAAGCAGAACACATGGCACGAATGGTCGCTCAATTATACGCCGAACATTCCGATGCTTGGGTCCTGCCAAATGAATAAGCTGCTAAAGATATAGTTTTCATAACTCTAGGGGATTGGCTTTTAAAGTTTATCCCCTATTTTGTTTTGGTATGTAACGAGAAAATACCTACCTTTGCATCCGACTCTGAAAAGGCTATTTTGAAGTGAGTTGAAAACTCCGCCTCTAGGACATAATTTTAATGATATAAAAATGTTTGTAGTTGTAGACATTAACGGTCAACAGTTTAAAGTTGAGAAAGATGCAAAGCTCTATGTACATAGACTCGATGCAGAAGAAGGCGACAGTGTGGAATTTGATAAAGTGCTTTTTGCCGACAACGATGGTGCCGTGAGCATCGGAACTCCATCAATCAAAGGAGCATCGGTAACAGTCAAAGTGCTTGGACATGTCAAAGGCGATAAAGTAATCGTTTTCAAAAAGAAAAGAAGAAAAGGATACAGAAAGAAAAACGGTCACCGTCAGTCATTTACACAAGTGCAGGTGGAAACCATAGTACTTTAATTAGATAATAATAAAAAACACTATA
Source organism: Bacteroidales bacterium (assembly GCA_047972135.1). GTDB lineage: Bacteria > Bacteroidota > Bacteroidia > Bacteroidales > Prolixibacteraceae > JBKEAJ01. Next base: position 4,755 of record JBKEAJ010000121.1, read on the forward strand.
AGTTATGGCACATAAGAAAGGTGTAGGTAGCTCGAAAAACGGTCGTGAGTCGGAAAGTAAACGATTAGGAGTTAAAATTTTTGGTGGTCAGGTTATCAAAGCAGGTAACATTATCGTTCGTCAGCGCGGTACTACTCACAATGCAGGAGTGGGCGTGGGAATGGGTAAAGACCACACTCTGTTTGCCCTTGTTGATGGAGTTGTTGAATTCAGAAAGAAAAAAGACAACAAGTCATACGTGTCGGTTGTGCCTCAAGCATAATTCCGATGGGTGAAATATGATATTATTTAACTCCTGTTCGGAAGAGCAGGAGTTTTTTATTTTTAAATATAAGAGAAATGCTGAATCTGAAATATATCCAAGACAATCCACAAGAGATTATCGAAAAACTCAAAATCAAGAATTTTGATGCCGAAAAAATTGTTGCCGATATTATCGAATTGTATCAAGAGAAAAATAAAATACAAAGCGATGCCGACAACGCCAAGTCTAAAATGAATACTATTGCCAAAGATATTGGCATGCTGATGCAAGCAGGACAAAAAGAAGAAGCCGAAAATGCAAAGACTCAAACTGCCAGACTTAAAGAACAGATAAAAGGCTTGGACGCAAAGTTTGCAGAGCTTGATTCTAAGCTGTCGGAACTTGCCGTGAAACTTCCTAACATACCCTCTCCTCTAGTTCCTGCTGGAAAATGTGCAGAAGACAACGTAACAGTGAAAGAGGGTGGGACTCTACCCAAACTCGCAGTTGCTCAGCCGCATTGGGAGATAGCACAAGAATATGACCTGATTGACTTTGAACTTGGCGTGAAAATAACTGGCGCAGGCTTTCCCGTATATAAAGGACAAGGTGCAAAACTGCAACGTGCATTAATTAGCTTCTTTCTCGAAGAGGCGACAAAAGCAGGATATACAGAAATTATGCCCCCTCTAATGGTTAACGAGGCTTCGGGCTACGGAACAGGACAGCTCCCCGATAAGGATGGACAGATGTATCACGCAACAGAAGATAATCTTTATCTTATCCCAACAGCAGAAGTGCCTGTTACTAACATATATAGAGATGTCATTGTTGAGGAAAGCGCATTGCCAATCAGAAATTGTGCTTACAGTGCTTGTTTCAGACGCGAAGCAGGCTCTTATGGTAAGGATGTCAGAGGACTGAACAGACTGCATCAATTCGACAAGGTGGAGATAGTGCAAATTGCCCATCCCTCTAAATCATACGATATACTCGACCAAATGGTGGCTCATGTTGAGGGTCTTGTAAATAAATTGGAACTCCCTTATCGTATCCTCCGACTTTGCGGTGGCGATATGAGCTTCACCTCTGCTTTGACCTACGATTTTGAGGTCTTCTCGGCGGCACAGGAAAAATGGCTGGAAGTAAGCTCGGTGTCAAACTTCGAGAGCTTTCAAGCAAACAGAATGAAACTGAGATATAGAGATTCGCAGACAAAGAAAACAGTTATTGCACATACGCTAAATGGCAGTGCCTTAGCATTGCCTAGAATAGTTGCAGCACTGCTTGAGAACAATCAAACTCCCGAGGGCATTAAGGTACCAAAGGCTCTAGTCCCTCATTTTGGTGCGGAGATGATTACTAAAAGCTGATTGTTGCTTAGCGAAGAACGCTTGTGTTGAATAAATGTAGATTTGTATACTGCTGATAATTAGGAGCGTATTGGTGAGTGCATAATATATTTAATGAGAGTAGTATATTTTTCTTGCATCTCTATTTGTAGATAAGGAAAAAGTGTATATCTTTGCATCGCATTCAGCAAAAGGGCAATTAGCTCAGTTGGTTCAGAGCATCTGGTTTACACCCAGAGGGTCGGGGGTTCGAATCCCTCATTGCCCACAGAAAAAGAGGAATATCAGTGATGATATTCCTCTTTTTCGTCTGCCTGTCTTTTGCTAGAAAGCAATACCTATTCCGATATTCATTCTTACCATTGGCAAGAATATGTTTTTGGTAGTTACCTCAATTTTGTCTCCATTTCTTGTAACTGTTGGATTGCCAAAAGGTAAATCCTCGACCGCATCGATAATGTCCTTTTCGAAGGCATCAATAACCTCAGTCTTGTCGGATGTTGCTGTCATCTTAAGTTTGCCCATTCCAGCTTCAAGCCCGAAGATGCCAAGATCGATAATTACTCTATCGGCAATCAGAAATTGGTAACCTATTTGGAAGCCTGCGGTAAAGGTGCTTAATGTTGCATCGGCTTCGATATTGGCAAATACATTCGTTCCCGAAACATTAACATCTCCTGAGCCTTTAACATCTGGACTTAGAGTTTGATATTTTAATGAAGGCTCGTAGTAAAAACCTTTAGGGACACTCTGTTGCCCAGTGTAGTGGCGGTAGGCAGCACGGATATGGAAGTTGTTAAGCTTCGACTTGCTAATGGTATAATCATCTCCGACCAATGCTTCTCCTAACGCACTCGGCATACCCGCCCCGATGGGAATACCAACATTGAGATTTACTGAGTTCTTTTCGTTCAATGCCCGCTCATAGCCCAATGAAAGACTGCCCAGCGATAAGTTCACCAAATTCCATTTAACAACGTTTTCTTTAATTTGTGCAATACCACTAAAACCATAGCAGAGTGTAAACAGTACCGATAAAAATAATTTTGTTTTCATAGCTTAAGGATTTAAATAAATACTATATAATATTTGCCTATCTCGACGAAGATAAAACAAAATATCTAGAAATCAATAAGATTTGATGAAATTTAACTGTCTATTTAGTGAGAGCTAATCAGATTTCCCAAATTTTCAATTTGTCGCCATTGCGAGCGTCAGCATGGCAATCTGTTTGTTGTCGGTGAAGACGCTTCGTCGTGAACTCCTCGCAATGACCTTTGTTTATTCGACTGAGATCATTAGCAAATTGCCACATCAGCAAATTATTACATTAACAAGCCCAGCCCTGCATTAAGTCCAAAGATCTCAAGATTGAAAGTTACTCTCCAATCAAAAATGGAAACATTTTATGACTCTTATCTCTCCAAATAGTTTTCCTGCATTTGTATGGTGTCGACGCCTAGTTCTTCAAGAAATGCCGCTATACTGCCGTACTTTGTTTTGACATCTTTGATAAATGCCTCAATCCAACTACGTTTTACGCCCATAAGAGGAATAATTGCTTCTGCGGCTTCTGTTCCGTATGCCTCTGTTAGTTGTGCTTTGTAGGTCTTGATATAGTCTGCAAGGTAATCGTTTGACTTTAAAAAGTCGTCGATACAGCTTTCTTCCGATACGCCCAGAGATGAAAGAATCAGCAATGTTGTCATCCCTGCGCGATCTTTGCCTGCTGTACAATGCCATAGACTTGCTTTCCCTGTTTCGAGCTTATCAAATATCTTCCTCCACTGTGCAACTTTCAGAGAATCGGCTATGTAGGTCTTCGCCATAACGTCGTCAACACTTATCTCTCCGCTTGCAAGTTTCTGCATGAAGAGTTTCATTTGCTCCTCGTAGCTGAGTTCGCTGTCTCCTCCCTCGTTGCCTGAGGCATCTCCCGAAAGCGGAAAATGAATCAACTCTACCGACGTTGGCAGATTGTCTGCTTGGTCTTTAGACTCTACCTCACTTCTTAAATCAAATACTTGCTCAATGCCAATGTCGGAAAGTGTTGTTTTGTCGGATTCTGTTAGTGCCGACAGTTCGCCAGAGCGGAACAGCTTTCTGTACAATACTCTTTTTCCGTCTTGCCCGACGTAGCCTCCAAGGTCTCGCAGGTTGTCCTCGCCTTCGAGGGAAATGTGGTTTTCGTACACTTTGTACTCGTCTCCCGACTTGTCGTCATCGCTGCATGACACCAATGCCGAAAGGGCTAATGCTGCTAGTAGGTACATTAATGAATAATTTTTTTTCATTTTCTATTTGCAATTTTATTTTTGACAGGTCAAAAGTAGATATTGCAAACAATGTGAAAATTACAATCTTGTTAATATTGAGCTTTATGATAATAATATGTCTGCAGGTATTTTGAGTTCTTTATATAAGATTTTTATCATTTTCAGTGTTAAGCTTCTCTTCCCGTTTAGTATATCACTAACTCTGCTTTGACTGCCAAGATATTGTACCATATCTGCTTTTGTCATACCTAGCTGTTCCATACGGAATTTTATAGCATCAATAGGGTCGGGTGGTGCAATAGGATAATATTTTATCTCATACAACTCGACTAGTGTTGCCAATAGGTCTAATTCGTCTCCTTCTGGCGTATCTTTCTTTGCTCCCCACAATGCTTCAATCCTGCTTATAGCAGACTTATAGTCTTGCTCTGTCTTTATTGGTTTGATGTTCATAACTAAATCGTTTTAGCTAAGTCGTTTTGGCATCTACATTGTCGTATTGTTTATGAGTGCCGATAAATCTGATGAAGATTATTTGAAACTCAAAATCAATCGCAACTATCAGCCTATAATCATTGCCTTTGATATTAAATACAATTCTTCCATTTCCCACAATACTGGCATTTCTGAACTGTAGCTTTAGTTCGTTTGTATTTTTCCACTCTGCATTTTTTGTGTCATTATACCACGCTCTTAAAGGAATTTCAGAGTCTGAGTATTCAGGTTTCTCAAAAAACTCCTTTATGGTTCTAAATGCAATAATTCTCAAATCGCAAATTTATAAAAATAATCAGAATATCCCAATTTGAGATTGTCGTTTTATTTTGGACTTTATGGACTACTTCACTTCTGATTATTAATAGTATAACTGATTCTGAAAGTGAAAAAAGGTTGATAGACGTAGTCTGTGTTGATAGTAAAGCCCTTTCACATCGCTTCTGTCTTAGAGCCGGTTATTCGTCTGGTCAGCTCTGCTGCCTATGCATAACTGCTAAAGGTAGTGAGCCAGAGTATGCTCAGACATAGTATATTTGTCATCATTTATATTTTATCGTAGAGACAAGGCATATTTAGAGATGTTGTAAATTACTGCTTTATTTCAATCTCCTGCACTCCCTTTTCAATTTTATGCTTCGTGCCATTGATGATGAGTGTATATGCCCCATTGCTCGATACTTCCACTTTGGTGTCGTGAGCTATAATGTCGGTTTTTATATCACCAAATTGTAGGTTTCTTATGCCGTGAGTGCCACTTCTATATTTGCGCCATTCTACAGTATTTGTCTGAGCGTTAACGATATGAAAGCCTAGTACGTTCTCGATAAACATAGAAATGGGGGCTAGGGCAGACCATCCGCAAAAATTGGGACGTACGACTTCTAGTCCGTCCTTGCGAACTCGCTGCGAAGGCTCAGGTTTTGTCGGATTGTAGCATTCCCAGATGGTGGCAGGCTCGTAGGTCTTGTATGTCTCAAGCATCATCTCGATAAGATTGTAGGCATTGTCGTCGGCTACTTCATAGAATGCATATTTTTCCAATGCTTTGGTTGCCATGTATGCCGTTGGAATCCATATCCCACCACGCCAATAGTCGCCGTAAGCTCCGTTAAAATCTTTATCTTTCCGTGATATTGTTACCCATGGATATCTGCCGCCAAATTCCATAGTGTCCTTAGCGTAGTCCAGCATCCTCTCTGCCTGCTGGTGGTTTGGTATTTCTGCCAGCATCACCCAATAGGATGCCGGAGTTCTGACCTTGACAAAGCTCTTGTCGTCTTCCATAATGTCGTAGTAGAAACCGTCAGCCTCGTCCCAATAGTACTTGTTTACCAGAACCTTTTTCTCTTCGTATAGTTGTTTGTATTCTTCCGAAAGCTCCTTGTCGCCCACCTGCTCTGCCAGCCTTGAAATATAAAGAGCCGACAAGGCTTGCTGTGCAATGGCATCAACCCATAGCAACTTATTCTTGTTATTCCTGCCTCGTGGGGTATTGTCCATACCACTCTGAATACCTCCCCACCTGTAGCCTATGCCTCTGTTGTTGAGCTTGATAGGTGCATGTTCAAAATGTAGCTTGGTGTTTGGCTTAAGATTTTCAAACCATTGATAATGACCCTGTAAAAACTTGTCTTCCTTTATCAGCTTGTTCAAATGGGCACTGTCATTGGTAAATTTAAAATAATCTGACTCTACCCATGCAAAGAATGGAGGATTGTCGGGATGCCATATCCTCAGCGAACTTGGCTTATTGCTCTGAATAGTCTTGTAGAAGTTGTCCAGACTCTCAATTCCCGGATACAACTTAGGAGCATATTTGCAAAATAAGGTCATAAACTCGGTGTCCCAAATCCAGATGGTATTGTCCCACAATGCCTCGTCCATGTATGGCGATTGGGGAATACCTTCTTGGTCTTTGATGTGCTCGTAGGCGATTTCCCATGCTTTCCAATAAAGCTCCACCATTCCTGGATTTTCTTTAAAAACAGGGTGCGGTATCATGTCTTTATCGAAAGGTAGCTTTTGCCCGTAAAGGTTTGTGGATAGCAACAGTGCTATAATAAGGTTTGATAGTTTCATCTGTTTATATTTTTGCAATAAGCTGTAAGCTATAGGCTTTAAGCTTTTGCTGTTTTTAATCATCCTCCTGTGTGTAGTTAAGCTTATTGCATATAGCTTAAAGCATACTGCATGGAAGCTTCATCTGTTTATATTTTGTTTTTTAATTGTCAGATGTATCTAGTCAATATAGTCATTCTCGTATGTGAGAACTCTTCTCATGGCTCGTTTCATATGTAATTTATTTGGATGACAGTTGCGTAACTCATTATCAAATCGCTGCTAATTTACAAAATAATTGATTATGCCGTCTATCATGCTTTTTAACTTGCTCAATGATACTACATCTATACCTTCTTTCATCGACCAACTTTCGGGAGACGGAGTTACGACAAAAGTGTGTTTTGGCGAAATATCCTCAATTGCTAAATAATTACCTTTACAGATGGTGGGAGAGTAAGAAGTCTTACATTCAATTGCAAATGTTAGATTATGGACTTGCATAACAAAGTCTATTTCAGCACCATTAGTCGTGCGATAATAGAAAAAATCCGCAGTAGGAAATAGACCTTTTAAATTTGATAATACGATTGGCTCCCAAATAGAACCAAGTGATGGATGACCCGATAGACTTTCAAAGTTATGTAAGCCAAGTAAGGTCGCTGTGATGTTAAAAACCATTCGACATTTTCCAATTTGCGTAAGTCGGAGGGTCTTTCCAAATCCAAATATATGCTGTCAGGATATGCTCCCAATAAGTGCTTTACAAGAGTCGATTTCCCACACTGACGAGGTCCTGTTATTGCGGTAACAGGGAAGTTTCGGGGCGAGTTCAGAATGTTATCTTTGCAGTGTCGTTCTATATATAGTTCTTTCATTGATTGTTCCATGCAAATATATAAATTACATTTTAAATTTGCATGGATAATGAAAGGTGATGGCAGGGCAAACGCATCTAATTTCTCAGAATCTTTAGTAGATAATCATTGTCCCGTCTTGCATCTATCCTCTTAAAAGAACTTTAGCCCGAATATTCTACTATTTGCTTGGGCTGAAACTATCTATATGTTAGCTTATTCT
>JBKEAJ010000122.1:0-26280 GCA_047972135.1 Bacteroidales bacterium
GACGGTGTTGCACTGTGGGATACTAAGTGTAACGACATGAGTGTTGTCAATAAAACTCCGGCAAAACGAGACCTATTGCAGCCTTTTGTTAAGGAGCTGAAAAAGAACGATATAAAAGTCGGTTTGTATTATTCGCTCTTGGACTGGTCGCATCCTGACTATCCCAACAAAACTAGAGAGAAAAAGAGATATACAGACGACACTGAGCGTTGGAAAAAATTTGTAGACTTCAATTTCTGCCAATTGGAGGAACTTTCAAAAAACTATTCGCCCGACCTCTTTTGGTTCGATGGCGACTGGGAGCAATCGGCAGAAGCGTGGAAAGCTAAGGAACTGAGCGAGAGCTTGCGAACATGGAATAAGAATGTTATATTAAACTCCAGAATACAAGGCTACGGCGATTACGAAACTCCCGAGCAAGGATTGCCAGTAACGAAACCCGACAGCGAGTGGTGGGAGCTATGCATGACCATGAACAACTCGTGGGGCTTTCAAGGCAATGACCATGAATATAAAACTCCAAATCAGATTATACGTATGCTGGTAGACTGCATCAGTATGGGAGGAAACCTCCTGCTGGATATAGGTCCGAAAGCCGATGGAACGATACCCGACGAGCAGGTGAATATTCTGAAAGAACTTGGGCGTTGGACCAACAAACACAAAGAAGCAATCTACGGAACGCTGGCAGGAATACCACATGAACATTTTTATGGACCCACAGCACTAAATAAGAAAGGAGATATCCTATATTTATTTGTTCCTCATAAGCCAAATGGGCCATTGATGATTAAGGGGCTAAAGAATGAAATCAATCGTATTTGGGTTGTTGGAGAGGGAACAAAATTAAATTGGAAAGTCGTAGGGAAGCAGTATTGGAGTACTGTGCCAGGCATAGTCTATATTGATGTCCCTGAGAAAGTCCTGGATGAGCAAGTTACTGTTATCGCAGTGCTATTGAAAGACAAAGTAGATTTGTATAGAGAGAAAGGGCAGGTAATTGAAAGTAATTAGATGAAATGCAATTAGTAGAAACGCAATGCATGGCGTTTCTACTAATTATTCTTTTATTTCTTGAAGAGATTATTTAGTATGTCTTTGGCTTTTTGCTTATCCTCGTCTTTGATTTTGTCTTTAATAATCTCATTTACTTTCTCTTTCGCCACTTCCTTTACCTGCTCTTTAGCGAGATTCTCGGCAGCTTTGGTGTCGAGACTTACCTTCGGCGATTTCATCTCGCCCGAGAGATTTACACCGACAGGGATAGTTTTGATGTTGTCGCTGTTGGGTATTTTCGATATTAAACTGTTGATGTTGTCGCTGAGGTGTGCTCTGTCCAAATCAAGTTTGATGTTCATATCCATGGTCTTGTCGACCCCTAATTTTCCTGAGATTGTTGTGCTCTGGTCTGCTAAGTTTGTGGTAAATTCCGGCAGTATAAGATTACCGTTTTCAAGTGTAAAACTTGTTGATACGGCTTTGATTTTCATTCCGTTGCTGAATTTGTCGCTTTTTAATACCTTGCTCAACACATTTGTAATAACCTGATTTGTTGCAAAGGTAATCTCGCTAGAACTGAAAGTTCCTTTTCCGTTGAGAGTACTTAAATTGGGAGACAGCTCGTCGTCCAAGTCTCCGCTGAAGTCTAAATCCAGAGAAAAATTGCCGTTTGCTTTTTTACCGATGGGCAACCAGCCTGCCAAAGTGCTTATCGATGTGGCTGCCTGCGACATATTCATGTCTTTGACATTGAAGTTGACATTGAATTTAGGCTTGCTGACATTCTCGTATGCTCCTGTTATCTTTAAAAGACCTCCTAATGTAGACATTGATAAACTGCGCATATCGGCAATGCCATTTTTTACATAAACATTACCCGTGATGTTGTCTAGCTCAAAATTTTGATAATCAGCTTTCTTTATGTTTGTCGAAAGGGTGAAGTTGATGTTTTGAGGTATCTTGATGGCAGTTGCGCTGGTGTCTGTCGTTTTGGTTGTGGCAACGGTACTCTCAACTTCTGTGTCGGTACTTAGATTGCTAAGCTCGTTCAGGTCTAGATAACTCGAATTTAGAGTCAAATTTCCCGTCAGTAATTTGTTGTCAAAAATATAAGGATAGAAGTTCGATAAGCCTCCTTCAATCTTGCAGTCGCTTTTGCCGATGTTAACACTCACATTTTGCAGACTTATTTTTGTAGTCGAAAATACAAGGCTGCCAGTGGGGACTTTTATGTCCGAAGTAAATGATTTGTCGGTGTATACAAAGTCGCTAAGTGTTATCTTGCCGTCGGTTTTAACTTTATCGTACTGTTCTTTTTCGATACTAGAATAGTTGCCGCTAGCACTTAAATTGACCTCCAATTTGCCATTTATTTCTGTGCCTTCAAGAGGTATAGCCTTTTTAAGGTCGGTAAGATTAACTTTGCCGTTGACACCCACATTGAAGTAAGGGTCGCTCATCGGGGTTTTGAGAGTAAGATTCCCCGAAATGGGGTTGTTAGCTATCGATAATTTCATGGTTGGAACAGCAACAACTAGCAGGTTTAAATCCCCTTGCGCTTTTGTGATATTAGCTTTTACGTTGATGTTGTCTATGCTCGACGGCAGGTCTTTGTACTTGACCACGCCGTTGGCGATGTCGATGTTGGCAGTGATGGCGGGATAATTCTCACCTTCGTATTCGCCTTGCACATTTACCTTAATCTCTGCCGTTCCCGATGTTGTTACACCGTCGAGGTAGTGCATATAATCTTGCGGAATAAGATTTATAATGTTCTTGAAGTCCGAATTTGCAGTTGCTAGGTTTATATCCATCGTAGGTTTATCGCTTGCCTGAAAATAACCTAATGCCGTTAGTACCAGATCGTTGATTGTTACATTTCCTTTTGAAATATCGAAACGTCCGGTTTCCGAGTTCATTTCAAGTGCTAAGTCCGTACCGATGCTAATGTCGCTGGCATATTCGGAACCGTCCATGGCAAAGGTGAAGTTTTCGATGCTTGCAGTAGTCTTGATGGTAGATTGTGCAGCTTGCAGACCGCCACTGAGGCTGATGTTAATCTTGTCGGCAAGCATATACATGTTACTTTCATCATCTTTGTAGAGTATTTTTCCGTCGTTGAGACTTACTTCGCTCAGATTCAGTCCGGTGCTACTTGTGCTCTCATCCTCGGGTTGTGCCTCTGTGCTGTCCGTTTCGGAAACATAAATGTCCCAGTTTGCCTTGCCGTTTTTGTTTATCAGAAGATTGATATTTGGCTCGTTTACAAGTACTTTGTTAATCTCAATATTGTCGCCAAATAGTGAGAATAGATTTATCACAACCCTCGCTTCTTTTACCGACGCTAGAGTGTCGCCTGCAAAAGGCTCTTTGCCGACTACTGTGAAATCGTACAAGCCTGCCGACGCATTGGGGAAGTTTTTTATTAGGCTCAGGCTCATGTCGCCCCATGTTACCTCTGCATCTAGCATTTTGTTTACCTCTTTCTTGGCAATGTCGTTTATCTTGTCCTTAAAAAAGAACGGAAGGATAAGCAACAATGCAAAAATTACTACAATGCTTATTCCCAGAATTTTAAATAACTTCTTCATATCCTTTGTTTTATAACTATTTATTATTGTCTGTTAAATGAGCTGCGCAATCAAATATAGAATGGTGCAGCAAGCTCGTGTTGTTTCCAAATCGTAATTATCACTTCTTAGTTTGTAATTATCTTCAATCTTTTCACTGTTCAAATAAACTTCAAAAGTAATACTTTTATTATCTGTGTGTATGTGAATGGATAATGAAGTTTCAGGGAAGTTTATGAATTTATGGGCACAATCAGAATAATGCTGTACAAGACTGATATTGTTGGCGTTGCCAGTGCTGTCTTCTGTGAGCATCTTGTAGAGCTTGCCGTTGCACGCCGAATCGTAGATAGTTAGATGTAGACCTTGTTTGCTGAGTTTCCTGTTCACTACTTGGGCAAGAGTTTCCCCTGTTTTGCTGATAAGATTGCCCTTTACGAGTGAGATTAGCTCTTCTCTTTTTGCGTTTAAGCGCTCTGTATTTGTTTCTATACCAGAGCTTTTACTCGTTAGTGTCAATCTTAATCGAATATAGTTGGGCGAAGGCAGGTAGGCGAGTGCAATATTGTTTGGCAGACTACCCTCGTAGTCCTCTAGACTTTCTGCCAGTGTGGATTCGGGGATGTTGGCGACGGTGATACTTGTAGATTTGCATAGCTCTTTATTGCTTAGTTTGTCGATGCGTGGAATTACTTCATCATCAATTACATGCTTCATCTCGTAAGGAACTCCGGGAAGAGCAATAAAAATAGCTCCATCTTTGTCGAACCATATACCAGGAGCAGTCCCGAGCTTATTAGTCAATGGGATGCAGCCAGATGGTAGCAAAGCTTGCTCCTCGTTGAGCTTGCTCATTACTATTCCTCTTTTTTCAAACATCGCCCCTATGTGTTCCATCGTTGGTTTGTGAAATTCTAAATAGGTATCAAAAAAATCACACAATACATTTTTTGTTATATCGTCTTTGGTAGGACCAAGTCCGCCAGTAAGTATAAGAATGTCATGCTGAAAGTTTGCAAGAGCCGTGTATATAGCCTCTTTGCTGTCCATTATGCAAGTCGAACTGACAACTCTGTGTCCCTGCTCGCTCAATCTCGCACACAACCATTGCAAATTGGTGTTAAGTACCTGTCCGTTTAGCAACTCATCGCCAATATTTACTATTTCTATGTTCATGCTCTGAAATATTTTGTTCAAAGGTAAATAGCATATGTGGATAAAGAAATTTTTTATGGAAAAATCTTGACTGTTGAAATGCACAGATTCGAAAGTTATGCCCCTCAGTTTATTGTAATGTTGTTTTTTTGTTAACTTATTAACAGGCTAGGTTGAATAAAAGTTATGTTTTTGTTAGAATTTGACAAAACTATTTTCTATATTGCGCAGCAAAATGGATGCTTTTCAGTAATTAATTTTAAACGAAAATCTATGAAGAAGCTTTATGTTCTTACTTTTTTGTGTCTGATCAGTTTGAATGCAATGAACTTGCTGGCACAGTCTGTGATTGTAAAAGGTTCTGTTACAGACGATAATGGAGAGCCGATGATAGGTGTCGCTGTGGTTGTGGAAGGAACGACTAAAGGAGCGATTACCGATGTGGATGGAAAATTTTCTGTCGGGGACATGACAATCGGAGAAAAATTGAAATTCTCAATGATTGGTTATCAGTCCGTGGTATTGGAAGTCCTAAATGAGAGTCCCTTGTCAGTAGTGTTAAAAGAAGATGTGGGGCGCCTCGACGAAGTGGTGGTAGTTGGGTATGGGGTGATGAAAAAAAGTGATGTCACAGGATCAACAGATAGACTGACTCAAGACAGATTGAATACTGCCATTTCTTCAACACCTACTGAGATGCTGCAAGGTCGATCTGCCGGAGTGACAATAACTCGTACGAGTGGGGAACCAGGAGCAGGAGTAAATGTCAGAATTAGAGGTGCACAATCGGTTCGTGCAGGACAAGATCCTCTGTATGTCGTTGATGGAGTGCCTCTTGACAATTCTGATTTAACTCCCAAAGGAATGGATGCTTCTGGGGTTAATGGGTCTACCAATAAAGACCCTTTGAGTTTCTTAAATCCTAGTGATATTGAATCTATTGATATACTGAAGGATGCCTCGGCAACAGCCATATATGGTGCTAGAGGTGCTAATGGAGTAGTCCTTATTACTACAAAAAAAGGTAAACAAGGAAAAGGGCAGATTGAGTATGACGGATATTTGGCGTTTTTGTCCCTGCCTCAAAAAGTAGATGTTTTGTCTGCTGAGCAATATAAGGAGGTCAACTCTTCTGACCCTTCTAGAGATTTTGGTTCTTCCACCGATTGGCAAGACCAGATATATAGAAATGCAGTTTCTCAGAATCATAATGTATCTTATAGAGGAGGAACTGAAAATAGTACTTATAGGGCTTCTCTGGGATATATGGATCAGGAGGGGATAATTAAGAAAACATCTCAAAATAAGTTGGTTGCAAATGCTTCTATTACGCAAGAATTATTTGAGGATAAATTGAAGCTGTCAGCAGTCTTATCTGCATCCCAAATAAAAGATAATAGAGTGCCTATCGCAGAAACTGGTGGACATGAAGGAGATGTGATAGGAGGTGCACTGAAAGCGAATCCTACTCAGCCGGTTTATAATGCAGATGGATCCTTCTATCAGAGAAGTGCAATAGATAGAAATCCTTTGGCAATGATAGAATTGACAGATGATGAGACTGTTACGGATAGGGTGTTCTTGAATATGTCTGCGGATTTGAAGTTGCTTAAAGACTTGTCGTATAAGTTTAATCTTGGTTACGATAATGCTAATGTAGAAAGAATTATAAATCAGGATGCGTCTTTGATATACATGTCTAATGGAGGTAAGGCTGATTTGCGATATGTGAAATCGAACAGTATTTTATCCGAAAGTTTCTTTACTTATACTAAAACTTTTAACAAGGTGCATAGTTTGACAGCCTTGGCAGGATATGCATATCAGAAATTTAACTACTCCTTAAAAACAATGGGTGTTGACGGTTTTGAAAAATCGTCTATTAAGTATTCAGATAGACTTGAATACGGCAACTACTCTACTGCAACGGTCTATTCGGAAGCAAATGAAAATGAACTGCAATCGTTCTTTGGAAGATTGAATTATGCTTACAACAGTAAACATCTCTTTACTGCCACGCTGAGACGTGACGGCTCTACCAAGTTTGGAGAAAATAACAAATATGGAACGTTTCCGTCTTTTGCCTATGCGTGGAGAGCCGGTGAAGAGTCTTTTGTACAAAATTGGAATGTGTTTTCTGACCTGAAATTTAGATTAGGATGGGGAATGACCGGTAATCAAGAAATTGGTAATAAATTGTCGCAAGCCTCAATAGGAACTCAGCCAGATATGAACGAGGTGGATAACACTGGATATGGTTTGATTCGCACGCCAAATCCAGATTTGAAATGGGAAACAACTGCGCAAACAAATATCGGCTTGGATTTTGGACTGTGGACTCAAAGATTTTATGGAAGTGTTGACTATTTTCATAAGGTGACAAGCGATGTGTTAATGCGAGTCCCGACTTATTCGCCTGCTCCCACTCGCTATATGATGATAAATGTAGAGGATATGGAGATTGTGAATAATGGCGTGGAGCTAAGTTTGACAGGACTGGCAATTGATAAAAAAGATTTACAGCTGGAGTTTACCAGTAATGTGTCTTTTTTGAACAATGAAATTCGGGATATGCCTGTGCCAATAGAAACAGGAACAATGAGTGGTGCTGGTCTGTCGGCTTCTTATTGTCAACGTCTTGCTAGTGGATATTCCCTTGGAACTTTCTATGTGTATGAATTTCAGGGCTTTGAAGATGGTGTCGCAAAATATTCAGACGAAAAAATAATGGCTGAATCTGCGTTGCCTGATGTAACTTATAGTTTGACGGCTAAAGTAAACTATAAGAACTTCGATTTTAGTATGTTTTGGTATGGTATGAACGGAAATTATGTGTATAACAATACCAAAAATGCTTTCTTTAATACCGCAAGAATGAAAGCAGGAAGCAATGTGTCGCCAGATATTGCTTACAGTACCGACAATATTGAAGTTACGCCTTCTACGTATTATTTGGAAGACGGCTCTTTCTTGCGCCTTGAAAATATTACGTTGGGATACACCTTTAATACGAATAAGATTAGCTGGTTGTCGAGTGCCAGAGTGTATGTAACGGGGAATAATTTATTGTTGATTACAGGATACTCAGGAATAGACCCCGAGGTTAATAATGATGCGGCTCGCGAAGGTGTACCTTCTATGGGAATAGACTATACCTCATACCCAAGATCGAGGTCCTTTACTTTTGGTGTTAATGTTCAATTTTAAACTGAGATGATTATGAATACTAATATATTTAAGATTCTTCCTTTGCTCGTGTTGACCTCTTTCTTCGCTTGTACAGATTTGGAAGAGAATATAATCGATGAAGAGCTTGGAGGTGAAATATTGGAAAACTCCGACAATATAGATAATCTTGTGACGGCTGCCTATGCTTCTCTGCGTAGTTTCTCTGACTGGAGTGGCTATTGGGCTCTTCAGGAGGTTACCACTGATGAGGTAATTTTCCCAACGAGAGGTACGGACTGGTATGATAATGGTGCGTGGCAAGAACTGCATTTGCAGAAATTTCATTCCAATCATATCAGAGTGGTAAATGTATGGAATGACCTGCATCAAGGTATTGCTAGGGCAAATGTTGCTATGAATCTAATTGAAGGCTTTGGTGTTATTGATTCTGATGCTAATGCTAAAAGAATGTATTATGAAGCTAGATTTCTCAGAGCGTTGTACGTGTATGCTCTTGCCGACTTGTACGGACAGGTGCCTTTTAGAAATGAAAATGAAAATGAGTATCAAAATCCCCCGGAAGTGATGCAGCAACAAGAGGCTGTAGATTTTGCTATTAGCGAGATAAATGAATGCATACCATTGTTGGGTAATAAGAGTGAAGTGAAGAATGGGCATATTAATAAGGCTGCGGCTTATGCATTATTGTCAAGGATTTACTTGAACTATCCGACCTACTCGGGAGGTACGACTAAGTATAGTGAGGTCATTGAAAATACAAATAAAGTCTTGAACTCCGGAGAATTTACTTTCTCTGAAACATATTGGGACATGTTTGCTCATGAGGCTCTTGCCCCCAATGAGTTTATCTTATATACGATAGAGGATGACGAAATTGATTTGGGACAACAAACATGGATTAATTTTACGCTACACTATAACCAATACTTCGGAACTTATAATAATTTCTGGAATGGAGGTTGTACCACCGAATCATTCTTAAACACTTGGGATACGGCTCGTGATGTCAGATATAAAAACGATGCTCTCAAAAAGGTGACAGGATTTAATCAGGGTTTTCTCGAAGGACAGCAATACAGCCCTGCTGGAGAAGCTCTCAAAACAAGAGACGGAGACCCTCTAATTTTTATTCGTAGTGTGACGCTTACAAACTCTGCTGAAAATCAGGGAGCTAGAGTGGTTAAGTTTGCACCCGACCCAAATACTGCAAACCCCGGACGTACGGGTAATGATTTTCCCATTATTCGTCTCTCGGAAGTCCTGCTTAATAGAGCTGAAGCGAAATTTAGGTCGGGCGACCTTGCAGGTGCTTTGGATGATATAAATTTCTTGAGGGCTAAGCGTAGTGCGTCTGGAAAAAATCTACCTCTGCTACAATCGCCTCTTAAAGAGGAAGATATCCTGAACGAAAGAGGATTTGAGTTGTACTGGGAAGGGCATAGACGTACAGATCTTATAAGATTTGGGAAATATGGAGATGCTTGGTCTGAGAAACCGGCATCTTCTGCAGATAGACATATAATGCCTATTCCTAACGAACAGTTGACAAATCCAAACCTTAAGCAGAATTTAGATTATAAATAATCTTGTATATTAAGATAATAGCCGGCAAATTTATTGTCGGCTTTTTTTTTTGTTTACCAATATACAATTGACTAACTTTGTTCCCACTATTTAAATTCAGAAACTATGAAACGGGCTTTTTTGAGAAAAAAATCTTATTTGATGTTGTGTCTCCTATTGTTCACTGTGCTTGCATCATGCAACGTCCAAAACAAAGAGCAGACTAAACCAAACATTATTTTTATTCTTGCCGATGATTTAGGCTATGGCGAGCTTGGGTGTTACGGACAAGATAAAATCGAAACTCCAAATATTGACCAACTTGCCGCCGAGGGCATGAAGTTTACCAACTTCTATGCTGGTGCGCCCGTTTGTGCACCGTCGCGCTGTGTACTGCTTACAGGTAAGCATCTAGGGCATGCTTATGTCAGAGGAAACGACGAATGGGCGGAAAGAGGAAATGTCTGGAGCTATGAGGCAATGGCAGAAGATGAAAATCTCGAAGGGCAGAGACCATTGCCAAGCTATACCGAAAATATTGCATCTATGCTGAAAAAAAGTGGCTACAAAACAGGAATAATAGGAAAATGGGGATTGGGTGCTCCACTCACAAATGCTACACCGAACGATTTGGGCTTCGACTATTTCTTTGGATATAACTGTCAGCGTCAGGCACATACATATTATCCTCTTCACTTATATGAAAACAAGGAAAGAGTGTATCTGCGAAATGATACTGTTGCTCCAAATACCAAGCTCGATAAAGATGCTGACCCAATGGATATTAGAAGCTACAATAAGTATACCTTGGAAAAATATTCGCCTGACTTGATGTTCGATAATCTTATCAGCTTTGTGGAACAATCCAAGTCTGAACCCTTCTTCTTGTATTGGGCATCTCCGCTACCGCATGTGCCGCTGCAAGCTCCAAAAAGATTGGTAGACTATTATCACGAGAAATTTGGCGACGAAGAACCCTACCTTGGAAATAAAGGGTATTTCCCTTGTCGCTACCCCAAAGCAACGTATGCAGCTATGGTTACTTACCTCGACGAAAGAGTAGGGCAGCTGGTGAAAAAACTAAAAGACGAAGGTATTTACGATAATACCATTATTATGTTCTCATCAGACAACGGACCAACATTCAATGGCGGTACGCAAAGCGAGTGGTTCAAATCGGCAGGTGAGTATTTCAGAGCAGGATATGGATACGGCAAATGCTTTGTGTATGAAGGAGGCTTAAGAGTACCACTGATAGTTTCCTATCCCGGACATACAGACTCTGCATCGGTGTCTAATCACATCGGAGCATTCTATGATGTGTTACCCACTTTGGCAGAGCTTACAGGTTCTGAAGTTAAAACGTATACTGATGGTATCAGCTTTTTACCTTCCATAACAAATATAGGAAAACAGAAAGAACATGAATTTTTATATTGGGAATTTAACGAAACCGGAGGACAAATTGCCGTGAGAATGGGCAATTGGAAAGGAGTTGTACGACAAATGCAAAAAGGTAATAAGCATGTCGAACTGTATAGCTTGATTGCCGACCCAGGCGAACTAAACGACGTTTCGGCAGACCATCCCGAACTTGTCGAGAAATTCTGGGAAATTGTACATCGTGAACATGCTCCGTCGTGGAACCCTAAATGGCAATTTTCTGTTTTAGAAGATGGTTTGGCATCTAAATATAAAAAATAGCTTTATATTTGTCCGAAATGATTGAAATTGTAAAAGAGTTAAATAGCAAATATTCTGTAGCGGATAGAATTACAGAGGTGCTGGGGGAGCTTGTTGAACGCTTTGGCGAACTTGTTTTTACGACTAGCTTTGGATTGGAAGATCAAGTTGTTACTGACTTGATTATGAAATCTGAAAAGAAAAAACAAATCAAATTCGCAACTCTTGATACAGGGCGATTGTTTGCCGAGACTTACAAGACAATGAGCAAGACTCAGCAACAATATGGAATATCTATTAAAACATATTTTCCTGATAATGAGCAGGTAGAAAATATGGTGGACGAGAAGGGGATGTTTAGCTTCTACGAAAGCATGGATAACCGTAAAGAGTGTTGTAAGATTAGGAAAGTAGTCGGGCTGGGCAGAGCTTTGGAAGGAAATAAAATATGGATAACAGGACTGAGAACCGAGCAGTCGCAGGCTCGAAGTGAGTTGAGACTTTTTGAGTGGGACGAAGGATTTTCAATCATTAAGTACAACCCAATTCTCAGCTTCTCATGGGCAGAGACTTTAGAATATGTAAAGAACTGCAATGTGCCATATAACGTTCTGCATGACAAAGGATTTGTGAGTATTGGCTGCGAGCCTTGCACTAGAGCACTAAAAGAGGGAGAAGACTTTAGGAGTGGTCGTTGGTGGTGGGAGTCAGGCTCTAAAAAAGAATGCGGATTGCATTCTTCATAATGTTGGCATGGTATATGTTAAAGTAAAAAAATATAAATATGGAGCCCAATAAACTGTATTCTATCATTGATAAAGACAGCATGGAGTTGATTAGCTTGATTGATGAGTTAAATCCAAAACTTAATAGAAGTGAAGCGCTTTTGAGCCTGACAATAAGTAAATGCGAAAGCCTACTACATGGCTTGGAGCTCTTGAAAGAAGCATTGATATCTGAAAACGATGATGAAATAGAGTCCGAACAGATACTAGGACGGCTTGATGCCGACGAAGAACCAGAACTCGATGTGATTCCAAGTACCGAGCTGAGCGAGGGTGCAGCAATGTCGGAAGTGGATACAACAGGAGAGTACGTTCCTGATTTTAAAAGGAAAATAAATGAGACTTTTGTAGCAGATGTCAATAAAGATGATGATAATTTATTTCCGAAGGATGAGGATGTAATATCTGAACCTGAAATACAGAATGATATTCTAGAGATGGAAGAAGAAGATGACTTTGTAGAAGAACACCAAGAGCAGACTATCAAAAATGAGCCTGTGCAAGAAGCTATATTTGATGACGGACACCCAGATAATCACCTCTCAAAAGTTCCTCTGAATAATCTTAAGGCAGGAATAGGGCTGAATGATAAATTTATGTTCATCAGAGAGTTATTTGATAATAACTATGATAAATACCTTGAGTGTATTGATAAATTGGATACGATGGATAATCTTGAAAGTGCCTTTACATTTCTACAAAGCAAGTATGCTTGGGCGGAGGATACGAAATCTTTGGCTGATTTTTTGCAGATTGTAAGACGACGTTTTGTGTAGTTACTTATGTCTAAGCTGTTTGTAGTCCCAACACCCATTGGCAATCTTGAAGATATTACTCTTAGAGCCTTGAAGGTGTTGAAATCTGTCGATTTTATCCTTGCCGAAGATACACGGACGTCGGCAAATTTGTTGAAACATTTTGAAATATCCACGAAGCTGAGACCATACCATAAGTTTAACGAACATAAGGTACTCGACGAATTGATAAATAAAATAAAAGCTAGTAAGGAAGTCGCTCTGATAAGCGATGCAGGAACGCCTGCAATTGCAGACCCCGGATTTCTGCTGGTGAGAGAAGCCCTGAAAAATAATATAAAGGTGGAAACTCTGCCCGGTGCTACGGCTATTATTCCAGCACTGGTAAATTCAGGTCTGCCATGTGATAGCTTTGTGTTTGAAGGATTTATCCCGCATAAAAAAGGACGAAATACCTTATTCGAAAAAGTGAAGAATGCTGATAAAACAACGGTGATGTATGAGTCGCCACACCGTATAATGAAGACATTGACTCAGTTGAAGGAATTCATTGACATTGATAGAGTTGTGAGTGTGTCGAGAGAGTTGACTAAAATATATGAGGAAACACTGACAGGCACATTGACTGAGTTGCTGGAATATTTTGAACAATACAAATCAATAAAGGGAGAGTTTGTAATAGTAGTTTCTCCCAAATAACAGTAAAACTATATAAAAATATTTGTTAGGTAATGGCTAAAAAGTCCGATTTTAAAATTATTGCAAAGACCTTCTCTGGATTGGAGGAAGTTTTGATGGCGGAGATTGTTGCTCTGGGAGGAACAAATGTTGAGGTGATAACTAGAGGAGTGTCTTTCGATAGCGACTTAGAAACTCTTTACAGAGTGAATTATTACTCACGTACGGCATTGCGCTTTCTGTGGAAACTTGCTGAGTTTGATATTATGAATCAGCAGGATTTGTACGACAATGTTAAAAGTGCTGTCGATTGGCATAAGTTGTTCTTGCCTGCAAAATCGATAATGGTAAGTTCAAATATTCATAATAGTAATGTTTTTAATAACGGGATGTTTGTCTCGCAAAGAGCGAAGGATGCTATTGTCGACAAATTTCGTGAAGAAAAACTTAAACGCCCATACGTTGATACCGACAACCCTAGTGTGATTATTAATATTCATATAGCCAAAGAAAAATGTACCGTATTGCTAGATAGCTCCGGAAAGTCCTTGCATCTCAGAGGATATAAAGTTACAAATAGTATGGCCCCTATCAACGAGGTGCTTGCCGCAGGAATGATAAAAATGTCAGAGTGGGATATGAAAACGGATTTCTACGATCCTATGTGTGGCTCTGGTACTTTTAGTATAGAAGCAGCATTGATGGCTAAAGGAATACCGCCCGGAGTGTTTAGAGATAAGTTTGCGTTTGAAAACTGGTCGAACTTCGATTCAGAACTGTTTGTGGATGTCTCGGAAGAATATGAAGAAAAAAACTTGGAGTGTAAAATATATGCCTCCGACTTCTCTCTACAAGCAATAAAAATAGCAAATGCTAATATGAAAAGTGCATTTGTGTTTAATGATATTCACTTGGAGAATATCGACTTTGCAGAGTATCGGGTCGTAAACTCCGAAGGAGCAGTAGTTATGCTAAATCCTCCGTATGGAGAACGCTTGAAAGTTGGTGCGCTGCACGCTATCTATGAACTGATAGGACGCACTATTAAACATAAATTTATTGGCAGCAGAGTGTTTATTATTAGCTCAAACAAAGAGGCGACCAAGCATATTGGGCTGAAACCTACAAAGAAAACTACATTGTTTAATGGTTCTTTAGAGTGTAGCTTTAACCAGTATGATATCTTTGGAGGGAAACATAAAGACTTCAAGAAGAAACAAACAAAAAATGTATGACGGAAAGGACAAGTCCCACCATCATACATCGCACTTTAGCCTATGCTCGTTTTTACACACCTTCTAACGTATCAATTTTCATGCCACAAGGTGTGCGAAATCTAAAAAAGTATCATTCATAGATGCTTTTTTTGTGTGATTAAATTAAAATGTTTTCAATAAATTCTTTATATTTGTCAGACTTAGGAAATTAAATTCATGATGTTTCATAAAAAATAAATGTAATATGGGTAAAAGAGTAAGTGTAGTGGCTCTGTTGTTTCTTGCTTTTGCGTTGAATATGCAGGCAAAGCGACAAGTCCAAAATCTGAATAATGAGTGGAAATTTAGATTTGGATACGAGGTCAGAAAGAATGTCAGCGAGGCTATAAACCTGCCTCATACTTGGAATACAAAAGATGCTCTCGGCGGTAATCACGATTATTATCGTGGCATCGGCGTTTATACAAAAGAAATTGATGTAAAGAGTGAGTGGGAGAGTAAGCGATTAATACTTAGATTTTTAGGAGCGAACTCTGTTGCCGATGTATTTATAAACGGTAAACACGTGGGTGAACACCGAGGTGGATACACTGCCTTTGCATTCGACATAAGCTCCTTTGTGAAATATGGAGAAAAGAATACCATAACAGTAAAGGTAAACAACGCCCCACAGCTGGATATTATGCCTCTCGTAGGCGATTTTAACTTCTATGGCGGATTGTACAGAGATGTAGACCTCTATATATGCGAACCCGATTGTATCTCTCTGCTGGACTACGGCTCGAAAGGAGTGTATATGTTTCAAGATGAGGTGAGTGAGAAAAGTGCATCTGTAAGAACAAAAATAAAACTTCTCGGCGAAAGCGTTGTTGATGTTAAGTTGACAGTGCTTGATGCTGCAGGAAAAGAAGTATTTTCAAAATCTCACTCTTCTAGTGGCGGAAAAGATGTAGATATTCCGATTGAAATTAAAAAACCGCACCTCTGGAATAGTACTGCCGACCCTTATTTGTATAGCGTGAAAGTGCAACTTGTCAAAGGTGGAAATGTCGTTGATGAGGTGATTCAGCCTCTCGGATTACGCTACTATCGAGTTGACCCCAACGAGGGTGTGCTCTTAAATGGTAAACATGTTCAGCTTAAAGGTGTTTGCCGCCATCAAGACAGACCCGAAATCGGCAACGCACTTGCTAAATTCCATCATGCTGAGGATGTGGATATTATGATGGAAATGGGTGCAAATGCACTCAGGATGTCTCACTACCCACACGACCCGTATATGTACGAGCTTTGCGACAAGAAAGGTATAATGGTTTGGTGCGAAATTCCCTTTGTTGGTCCCGGAGGATATGCCGATAAAGGATTTGTCGATATGGAGAGTTTTAAAGAGAATGGCAGGCAGCAGCTTCTTGAAATGATACGCCAAAATATGACCATCCTTCAATATTGTTTTGGGGACTGTTTAACGAATTAAAAGAGGTGGGCGACAACCCTATCGAATACGTGAAAGAATTGGATAAATTGGCAAAAAACGAAGACCCAACCAGAGTTACAACAGCTGCAAGCAATCAATCGGGAGGACTAAACGAAATTACTGACCTAATCGCATGGAATACATACTACGGCTGGTATGGTGGCGATTTTGCAGGTATTGGCAAATGGGCAGATGCTACACATGCCAAGATGCCTAACACTCCTATCGGTATCAGTGAATATGGTGCTGGTGCCAGCATAAAACATCAGCAAGAAGAACTTAAGAAATCTGTGGCTAATTCATATTGGCATCCTGAAAATTGGCAAACTGCATACCACGAAGCGCATTGGGCAGAGATTGATAAACGACCCTTCCTATGGGGTACATTTATCTGGAATCTGTTCGACTTTGGTGCTGCACACCGCACGGAGGGAGAAGTACCCGGTAAAAACGATAAAGGTATTGTATCATTTGACCGCAAAGACCGCAAAGATGCTTTTTATTTCTATAAAGCAAACTGGAACAAAGACGAACCTATGCTGCGTATTGCCGAAAAAAGACTGACCAATAGAACCGTGGCGAAACAAACTATAAAAGTATATTCAAACCAAGAGAATGTGGAACTTTGGGTCAATGGTAAAAAATATACGGCCTCGGGAAATGCTGACCTGGCTCGCTTCTACTTCGATGTGGAATTGACCGACGGCGATAATGAAATTCTTGCTAAAAGCGGAGACAGCCTGCAAGATAGGGTAGTGCTAAGCCTCGTAGTACAGTAGGTTAAATCTTCTCAAAACTCAAAGCCCCGCAAATTCTTGCAGGGCTTTGTTTTTTTTGGTGACTCAGCAGGGGTTCGAACCCTGGACCCCATCATTAAAAGTGATGTGCTCTACCAGCTGAGCTACTGAGTCAACATGTGAGAGCCTTTGTTTTTTCAAAAGCCCTGCAAAGATAGGGCTTTAGGCTTTTTATTCCAAACGAAAATGACGCAAATGTCTGATGTGATAAAGCGAGTATGACTTAAGGTGTTAGTTAACAGTGATTTTGAACAATGTTTTTTTCTGCTCAGAGTGTAGTGTCTGTAATTGTTATAGTGGGAGTCTCATGAGCAAATCAATAATTAAATGTTTTGGTAGAGAACATTTCAACAAAAAAATGTATCTTCGTAGAGAATAATCGACAAGATCATGAGATATTTAGATCCAAAAAACGACTTAGTCTTCAAAAGAATATTTGGAGAACATCCAGAGCTAGTAAAGAGCCTGCTCAATGCTTTGATGCCCTTGGAAGAAGGTCAGCAAATAGATAAAGTAGAGTATCTGACTCCTGAAATGGTGCCTGAGATTCCGGGATTGAAGGACTCCATTGTAGATGTTCGTTGTGTTGATAATCGAGGACGCCACTTCATAGTAGAGATGCAAATGTTGTGGACACCTAGTTTTCAGGCGCGAGTACTTTTCAACGCATCAAAAGCCTTTGTAAGGCAACTTGACAGAGGTCGTAAATACGCAAGTCTACAGCCTGTTTATGCTTTGAGTTTGGTGGATGATATTTTTGTAAAAGGAAGCGAAGATTTTTATCACCACTATTCAATAGTCAATATAGTGGAGCCTGAGCAGAAACTGGAAGGCTTGGAGTTTGTATTTATCGAGTTACCAAAATTCAAGCCTGAGCATTTCCGCGATAAGCGTATGGCAGTATTGTGGTTACGATTTCTTACGGAGATAAAAGATGGAGCAGAATCCGTACCCCAAGGATTGACAGCGGAGAATGAGATAGTAAAAGCCTTGGAGATCTTGCAGGAGTCGGCATTTTCAAAGAATGAGCTTGGAGTTTACGAGCGCATTTGGGACAAAATCAGCACAGAACGCACTTTAGTAAGTGAACGCACTCTACTTGCTAGGGAGGAGGCACTCAGAGAAGGCAGAGAAGAAGGCAGAGCAGAAGGCAGAGCAGAAGGCAGAGAAGAAGGTGTGGATATTGGTCTTGTTAAGGGTTTTAAGCAGATTGTCGATTATATGGAGTCTCAGGGGCGTTCACTTGGAGAGATATCAGAGATGACAGGTTTAAGCATTGACGAGATTGAAAAGTTACTTAATAAGTGAATCTTGCTGATTGATATGCGATTATGAACTTTCTATTAAATCTTATATGGCTGCTTTTTGGAGGGCTAAGTACGGCAATAGCTTACTTCCTGTCGGGAATAGTCATGTGTATCACAATGGTCGGAATACCGTGGGGTTTGCAATGCTTTAAACTTGCAACTATTGCCTTGTGGCCTTTTGGGGCAAAAGCAAGAAAAAAAGAGGATTTCAACGGATGCTTATATCTGATATTGACAATAATATGGTTTGTCGTAGGAGCAATACCAATAATATTGAACCATCTGTTTTGGGGAATAATACTTTGTATTACGATTATAGGCATACCGTGGGGAAGGCAACACTTCAAAATGATGAGTATTGCCCTTTTTCCGTTTGGGAAAGAGATAGTGATAAAATAATCACTGAATAAATCTCGCCATCAGTACGCCTTTTATATTTTTGATGTCCTCGATAACTCTGTTACTTACATCTTTCTGACCTATATCGATGATGTTGTATGCTAGGTCTTTCTTGTTTTTGTTAAGCATATTCTCGATGTTGATATTGTCTTTTGCCAAAACGGATGTTATCTGCCCGACCATGTTCGGAATGTTCTTGTTGGCAATGACCAATCTTGCATAGCCGTTTCTCTCTAGTTCTGCATCGGGGAAATTGACAGAATTTTTGATATTACCGTTTTCTAAAAAATCCTTTATCTGCTCGGCTGCCATGATTGCACAGTTGGTCTCCGATTCTGCCGTGGATGCTCCTAAGTGTGGCAGGTTGACACAGCTCTCCATCGCTAGAGTTTCTTTGTTTGGAAAGTCGGTTATATATTTTGCAAGCTTCTTGCTCGCAAGAGCTGCTTTCATCGCGCTGTTGTCTACGAGTTCGCCTCTCGAAAAATTTAAAATTTTCACACCATCTTTGCATTTGCTTATAAACTCTTCGTTAACAGTGTGTTTCGTACTGTCGAGCAAGGGTATGTGCAGTGTTATGTATTCGGCTTTCGACAATAGATTATCCAAAGATTTGGCGGCCTTAACGTTTCGGCTAAGTCGCCATGCGTGCTGTACTGATATGTAGGGGTCGTAGCCTATAACTTTCATGCCTAATGCTTGTGCTGCATTCGCCACTAACAAGCCGATAGCTCCTAGTCCGATAACGCCAAGTGTGCGGTTTCTTATCTCCTGACCCTTGAAATTCTTTTTGTACTCTTCTATTAATGAGGGAATTCCGTCGCCTTTGTCCTTGATGGTGCTTGCCCAATATAGAGACTCCGAGATGCCTCGCGATGCCATTAATAAGCCCGAGATTACTAACTCCTTCACGGCTTCGGCGTTGGCGCCAGGTGTATTAAATACTACTACGCCCTTCTCCGTTAGATTGTCGGTTGGAATGTTATTTGTCCCTGCTCCCGCTCTGGCTACGGCTTTCAGGTTGGGGGGGAACTCCATGTCGTGAAGTTTTGCACTCCTCACCAAGATACCGTCGGCATCTTGAACTGCTTCACCAACTTCAAATTTATCCTTTTCCAATAAGTTTAGCCCTTCTTTGTCGATTTTGTTGAGAATTAAAATTTTATTCATGACTGAATTTTAGCTTTATATTGTAAATCTGCTCCTCTGATTGCTTTTATTCTGACGTAAATATCGGACTTTTTCTTGATAGATTAAAGTTAAGTTTTTGTTTACTTTTTATGTGTCGGTTTGGATTTCTTGTTTTTCATGTATATATTTGACCCATCAGAAAAATATTATGATACAAGAAAGTCAAATATTATCTACTTCTGTGCTATTGGCAATGATAATGCTATAGCCTTCTCCTTGTGCAAGGTGCATGGGCAGAGGGCATTCCTGAATATCTGAATTTCCGAATATCTGAAAATCTAAAATAGAATGCGAGTAATACGTATAAATGGAGGTGTGTTGGCATCTCAAAAGTTAGTAGACAATTTTGCTTCCGAACTCAATATTGACAAAGGTGAGATATGTGTAGTAGTGTCGGAGCTTAGTGGGGTGGGAAAAATTATATCCGATGGACTAAAGTCGATGACTCAAAGACTGCTTAATCCCGAAAATGTAGTCTTGGCAATTTGTAATAAATACAAAGAGTCTACTATCTGCAATGATTTGTCGGTGATAAAGCCTATTCTGGATGAGCTGTGCTCGATGTTTAGAGGGGTTTACCTGACAGGCGATTACTCTGCAAATATTCATGATTATATGCTTATTCAGAGCGAGAGAATGACTACATATCTCTTGCAAAATGCTTTGAAGTCGGCACAGTGTGAGGTCAGTATAATAGAACCCGAACAAATACCGCTGAAAGTTACCAACGAGTATGGAAATGCTTCCATCGACACTACAACTGTGATAGAGTCCTTGTTCAGAAATATAAATGAGAAAATTGTGCTAGTACCCGGTTCTTACGGGGTTACTAAAGACAATAGGGTAGCTAGAGTAGGGCAGAGTGCTGCCGATTATACTGCCGCAGCTATTGTAGTGCTGACAGCTGCTAAAAAATTGGAACTGTGGGGGATGGATACACCTTTTTATGCCTTCCCGCAAAAAGCGGGCTTGGACTCAAAGGTGGTGGAGTGTCTGGATTTCTCGGAGGCTTCGGAGATGGCGTATTTTAATCAGGTGTCAATGCACCCTCGTGTGGTTGAGCCACTTTACGATAAAAATATCCCAATCGATATATTGCTTCCCAACGATGGCGGTGAGTATAAAATAGCTACTGAGATTTCAGATACTTGCTTGTCCGACAAGAAAGGTGTTAAGTGTGTGGGAGTTGCTCCTATTGCGCTCCTCTCTCTTAGAGGTCCAGGTGTGGGACTAAAACCCGGAATACTTGCAACGGTTACGGGAGAGTTTGGCAAACGAGGTATTAATATCCGTTCTGTGCTTACCTCGCAAGTATGTATAAATCTGGTGATTGACAGGGTTGATGTTGACGAGGTGCGAAAAATTGCAGATAAGCTGGAGCTCCCTGCCGTTAGCGAAAAATGCGTTACCGACAATGTTACCCTTGTCGGGGTGGTAGGACATCAGGAAAGTTTTGGCGACGATATTTTTAAAATATTGGATAACGCTAGTGTGCCGATAAAACTTATGGAAGCAGGCATTGTCTCAACGGTGCAGTACTTGTGTATTGACGATAAAAATTGTGATGAGATTATCAATGTGATAAAAAATACATTATAAACTATTTAAAAATAAAAGAAAAATGACTTACAAATTTGAAACTCTTCAGGTGCATGCAGGACAAGAACCCGACCCTGCCACAAATTCAAGGGCTGTACCTATCTATCAAACAACGTCTTATGTTTTTGATGACTCCGACCATGCTGCAAGACTCTTTAACCTTGAGGAATTTGGAAATATATACTCCCGAATTATGAACCCTACCAACGACGTATTCGAAAAAAGAATGGCGGAACTGGAAGGTGGAAAAGTGGCAATCGCTGTGGCATCGGGACATGCTGCGCAGTTTGTTACCATAAACACCTTGTGCGGGCAGGGCGATAATATCGTCAGCTCGCCGTTTTTATACGGTGGAACGCACACGCAGTTTGCCGTTACTTTCAAAAATCTAGGGATAAAAGTAAATTTCACCGAAACTCTTAATGCCGAAGAATTCGATAGCCTGATAGACGATAAAACTAAAGGGATATATGTCGAAACCGTTGGAAATCCCGGTTTGCAAATACCTGATTTTGAGAAAATAGCAGCGGTAGCTCGCAAACATAATATTCCGCTTATTGTTGACAATACTTTTGGTGGAGCAGGTTACTTGTGCAGACCTATCGAACACGGTGCTAATATCGTCGTTCAGTCAGCTACCAAATGGGTTGGCGGACATGGGACTTCCATCGGTGGAGTAGTGGTCGATGCAGGAAACTTTAACTGGGCAAATGGAAAATTCCCGCAATTCACAGAACCCTCAGAGGGCTATCACGGGTTGAAGTTCTGGGAAGTGTTTGGCGAAGGTTCACCATTTGGAAATATCGCTTTCGGTATCAAAGCCCGTGTTGAGAGCCTACGTGATTTAGGACCTTCAAGCTCGGCTTTCAACTCCTTTTTGTTCCTGCAAGGCTTGGAAACTCTTTCCCTGAGAATGGACAGGCATGTAGAAAATTCATTAAAACTAGGGAAATGGCTTGAACAGCATAGTAAGGTGGAGTCGGTTAACTATCCCTCGCTCGAAGGAAACTCGCAATACGAACTGGCAAAAAAATATCTGCCCAAAGGTGCAGGTGGTGTAATAACATTTTGTGTGAGAGGAGATAAAGATGCAGCAAAACGTGTGGTTGATAATCTTAAACTCGTTAGCCATCTTGCTAATATCGGCGATGTGAAGTCGCTGATAATTCAGCCTTCCGCAACCACTCATCAACAGTTGAGTGCCGAAGAACAGTTGAGCGCAGGTGTGTTCCCGACAATGCTGAGAGTGTCGGTGGGAATCGAAAATATTGATGATATAATTGCTGATTTTGAACAAGCTCTTGCTAAGGCTTAAGATATGACAAAGTTTTACAAACACCCCTCTCCACTAAAATTGGAGATGGGTGCTGTTTTGCCGAGTGTAGATATAGCATATCATACATGGGGCAAACTGAATGAAAAAAAAGATAACGTGATTTGGGTATGCCACGCTTTCACAGCAAATTCTGATGTGAAAGATTGGTGGCCTGATATTGTGGGGAGTGGTTTGGCTATTGATACCGATAAGTATTTTGTAGTATGTGCCAATATATTAGGGTCTTGCTATGGAACAACTGGGGCTATGTCAACAAATCCTGATACAGGGAAGCCTTGGTTTGCCGATTTTCCAAGAATTACAATCCGCGACCTTATCAATTGCCATGAAATACTGCGTGAGCAGCTAGGCATCAATACTATAAGAGCTGTGATAGGAGGCTCGGTGGGTGGTCAGCAGGCTGTGGAGTATGCAATTATGTGTCCCGATGTAGTGAAATCGGCACTCGTGGGAGCGTGTAGTGCCAAGCAAACTCCTTGGGCAATAGCATTCAACGAAACAATGCGCATGGCAATTAAGTCCGATAGTACCTATGCTGACAATACGCCCGAAGGTGGCTTGCAAGGACTGAAAACCGCACGGGCAATAGCCTTACTGAGCTATCGAAACGAACATACCTACAATACTACTCAAAAAGACGAAAACGACGATGAACTGCTGTATCACAGAGCTTGTTCGTATCAGCAATATCAAGGTGAGAAACTCATAAAACGCTACGATGCATATACCTATATGACTATGACCTACCTTGCTGATAGCCACAACGTAGGGCGCAGTCGAGGAGGTGTAAAGAAGGCTCTCAAATCAATAAAAATCCCTGTGATGGTTATGGGGGTCGATACTGACTTGCTGTATCCCATAGAAACTCAGAAATATATGAGCCGACTGATACCAAATTCCAAATTCTACGAGGTAGAGTCGCAATTCGGACACGATGGCTTCCTAATAGAAACCGATAAGATCGGCTTGCTCATAAAGGGCTTTATAAGTTGATGATATAGATGAGATCTATGTCCAATATCTAGGCTCTTATCTAAATATCTTGAATTTGATTTTTTTCCCTTGTCAATCTTTGCTAACTTTGACTCGTAATTTGAATTTAAAGATGTTGGCTGTTTCAAATATCCAATATCTAAATACTAAAATCTTAAAAATGAGTATAGCAAGAAACAAAATGGTAACTCTCTCTTATACATTGAAAAATGGAAATGCAGGAGGAGACCTTATAGAAAGTACTAAGGATCAAGCTCCCTTACAGTTTATATACGGAAGCGGTAGAATGTTGGAGCAGTTTGAAAATAAACTTGAAGGCTTGACTTCGGGTGATGATTTTGAGTTTGTGCTGGCTCCCTCAGAGGCTTACGGAGATAGAAATGAAGAGAATGTAGTGGAAATCCCTCGTGATGTGTTTATGGAGGATGGCAAATTCAATACCGACCTTATATACGTGGGTAACTTTGTACCGATGATGACGCAGGACGGTCAGCAAATGACAGGCAAGGTTCTTGACGTTGGCAACAACGAAGTTACAATGGACTTTAATCATCCTCTATCGGGTATGGACTTGCATTTCAGCGGAAATGTAATTGAAGTAAGAGATGCTACCGACGAGGAAATTGTAGCTCTGACCTCGCATGGCGGCGGTTGTAGCAGCGGAAGCTGCGAAGGCTGTAGCTGCTAGGAGTTTGAGGTTTAGGAACCTAGTCCCGATATCTTTAGGGAGAGGTTTAGTTGTTTAATTTTTTAAACCCTAAACAAATCAATAAATCAACAAATTTACTATCTTAATATCCGTATTTCTTTGTTGGTAGAGTATTGAAAATCAGGCGTCTGTATTTTAAATTTCACGATAAAAAAGGTTTTTTGTGATGTGTTAGTTTGGTTAGTGTCTTTTTTTGCAGTAGTTTTACGGCGTTGTATGGGGAAGATTTGAGGCTGAAGGAAATTATAAAACAACTGTAAATCTGTATAGCAGAGGTTTATTGTAAAATTCCAATATCTCTGGGTGTATTTAGAATATATATGAAAACAATTGAATATAAACATATTGAGCTTTTTGATGTCCTGAGAGGTGCTGAAATGGTCAACACACAAGCTGTACCCACCCGCCCTCGAACAAAGAATCCCAGAGAAAGGGAGTGTTTTTACAAGTCAGCTAAGGGCGCATTCACCATTAACAAATTATCGGCTGTTGAGCATATTGCCTACAGCATAAAGCGTATAGCATTATTAAATCTGAATATTTATATACTATGAAAATAAAATTTTTACCTATACTATTGCTAGTCATCCTTTGCCTGCACTCGCATAAGGCAAAAGCGCAGACACTTAGTGATATAGATGTCGCATGGAATGCAATAGTACCAATGAAATCTTCTCTTACGAGTGTCATACAGCTTACCAATGGTAATTATTTGGCTTATGGTTATAGTGCATACTATCCACATCCGGGATTTGAAGAGGAAGTACCTAATCCTGCAGGTGCGAATCAGAACGAAATTTATATAGCTGAAATTACAGAAGCAGGTAATGTTTTAAGGTATAAAACAATTGCTTGTAATATGCCTACAAGTGATTATTCAGATCCGGATGGACGTAATTTTATTACACATGCAAGTGTAGCAGAACGTAGTGATGGCGGACTGCTTATTTTTGCTGAGTATGAACATGGATATGGTAAAACAACTGCATATGCTAATGCTAATGCATTCTGGTTGAATTCCGGACAGAAGTGGACACTCCTCCGAATAGCCGTGGACTCAGACTGGAATATATTGCGAAATGGATCTCAAAAATTACATTTTGATAATATTAACTTAGGAGGAACAGTAAGTTCAGGATTTGCTTTTAGGCTGCCCTACATAACAAGGACATCAGAAGGTAAGATTCTCGCAGGAGTGTCAGGAGTTATAACCAGCACCTCACCCAGAACGTTCTTTAACTCTGTTACTTTTCTAGATGACAATGGCGACTTTGCGGGGACAAATTCTGTAAAACTTATAAATAGACCGGGAATTGTAGGCTTTGTTAAGCCTATTGCTCAGGCTGGTAACGTTATTACAGCTTCTGCTGATGGAGTTATTTACCAAAGTGAAGATTTAAGTTGCAATAGTTTTCCTATTACATTGACAATACTTGATAATCCCTCTTTCCATGAAACAACATATGAAAAATCAGTGAAGAACTTACCGAATTCAACAGGATTGATATTATCAGGAGCAACCGGTTTCATTGACTACTATCACAATCCAAGTAATCAGGCGGGGATTTGGCGTTATAACTATTCGGGTAATATACAAAATAATACACCATATTGGTGGTCTGATAATGCAATGTTAGGAAATCTTATTTTGTTGAATAATGCTCAGTACGGGGCTAATAATCAAGATAGGTTTATAACATCAATAAGGAGGTATGCCCCTAATTCAAAAACAATACTTTCTTATAAAATTGCTCAAATTGTATTTAGTAATGGAGCTACAAGTCCAACAATAACTGAGGGAGATCCCTTCCCGGCTAGCGGTGAATTGTACTTGCCATCTTATACAGGGGATGGAATTATTGCCGGAGGCAATGTAGCAGA
>JBKEAJ010000123.1:0-2002 GCA_047972135.1 Bacteroidales bacterium
GAAACCTTTGTAGCCGACACTTCTCAAGGCTATAATTTCGTCTTCTCCTCGTAGTCCGCTCTCGGCAATCAATACAAAGTCCTTATTCAATCTCGATGCAATGTGCATGGAATTTTCAATGTCAACCTCCATAGTTTTAAGATTCCTATTGTTTACCCCTATAATTACGTTATTATCAGGAATTTTGTCCAACTCTTGCTCTTCGTGTATCTCAAATATCACATCCAGCCCAAGCTCAATAGCAATATTATTGAGGAGTTTCAAGGTCTTCTTGTCCAAACATGCTGCTATCAACAGCATAACGTCGGCTCCCATTGCTTTGGTTTCGTGCACTTGGTAAGGGTCAACTATAAAGTCTTTTCGTAGGATTGGGATACGTGGATTTACCTCTCGTGCAGTTTTTAAATCTTCGCCAGAACCCTTGAAATACTCTGTTTCTGTCAATATCGACAGACCACTTGCTCCTGCGTATGTATAGCCTTTTGTAATAAGACTAACGTCAGCATTGATATTTATATCTCCTTTTGACGGCGATGCTCTTTTAAATTCTGATATTATCCCTGATGTTTTTCCCGAAAGCAAGCTCTGTTTAAGAGATATAACTTCCCGTGTCGCTTGCTGTGTCTGTATTGTAATCTCTTCAACCGACACAAGTTCCTTTGCTTTTTGCAAACTCAACTTTCGCTTTGCTACTATTTCTTCTAATATGTTCATCTTTCAGATTTTTAACTAGTGCTTGTCCATAATGTCAGGAGTCTGAGATAGAAAGTTCAAGATCAAGGCTTGCGAAACTTTGTGAATTAGGAGTTTACTTGTGTAAATGACTAATACGAAAAGTGAGCATAACGCAGATATTGGACTTTATAGACGGACTCTAAATAGAACAGTGCTCAGTCTAGCATTGTGCTTAACAGCTTGTACGCCTTGCCCGAAATAATAGTTTCATTGGCTTGTGATACGCAATCAGTAAAACTTCGTCTCGGCTCAAAACACTTGATGGCTAAAGCTGCATTGGCAACTACCACATTGTGCTGCGCTTCAGTAGCCTTATTTTGCAATACGTTTAAGAAAATTGCTCGTGCCGCCCCAATGTTTTCACCTCCCCAGATGCTCTCGGGAGTATTTGTCGGAAATCCAAACTCTATGGGCGATATTATCTTTTCGCCACTGTTGAAAAGATATTGAAAATCAGCTGTCAGCGAAACCTCGTCGTAGCCGTCCAAAGAGTGCACTACCGCATAATCCTTATTGTCTTCCTGCAAGAGATAATTATACATTCGAGCGAGTGTCAGACTAAACACTCCAACCAGTTGCTTTGTGGGTTGTGCAGGATTTACAAGAGGTCCCAGCATATTGAAGAATGTACTTACTCCCAGCGATTTTCTTATGTGTGCAACATTCTTCAAGGCAGGATGGAAAAGTGGCGCATGAATAAAACAAAGATTGTATTTGTCAAGAGACTTTAGTAAAACAGAAGCATCGTTTGAAAACTCAAAACCTAAGCTCTCCAAAAGGTTTGACGAGCCTGTGATAGACGACACCCCGTAATTAC
This sequence comes from Bacteroidales bacterium, assembly GCA_047972135.1. Taxonomy (GTDB): domain Bacteria; phylum Bacteroidota; class Bacteroidia; order Bacteroidales; family Prolixibacteraceae; genus JBKEAJ01. The sequence continues at coordinate 1,553 of JBKEAJ010000123.1, forward strand.
CGTGCTTTGCCACTTTATAGCCTGAGGCGGCAACTACAAAGGACGAAGTAGTCGATATGTTAAAGCTGTTCTTTCCGTCGCCACCCGTACCGCAAAGGTCGATGGCGTCTATGCTGCCAATATCAAACGGACGACAAAGGTCTAGCAATGCCCGCCTAAAGCCCATCAATTCATAGAGCGAAATAGCCCTGCAACTCATCGCCGTTATGAGCGAAGTGCATTCAATGTCGGAAAATACACCTTCGCCAATTTGCTTCATTAACTCGTAGGACTTTGCTTCGTCGAGAGTCTCGCCTGCAAGGAGCGAGGCTAATATGTTCTTGTAGTTCATCATTTTTCTAGATTTTTTGGATATTTGGATTTTTAGATGACAGACTAACAGCCCTTATTGTTACACTGTTTAAAGAAGTTTATAATCAGCTCTTTACCATATTCTGTCAGAATACTCTC
>JBKEAJ010000124.1:0-2963 GCA_047972135.1 Bacteroidales bacterium
GACTACCTGACGAAGTGCTTGTTGCCCTCGAACCCGATGAATTGCGACTACCTGACGAAGTGCTTGTTGCCCTCGAACCCGATGAGTTGCGACTGCCTGACGAAGTGCTTGTTGCCCTCGAACCCGATGAGTTGCGACTGCCTGACGAAGTGCTTGTTGCCCTCGAACCCGATGAGTTGCGACTGCCTGACGAAGTGCTTGTTGCCCTCGAACCGTCACGCGAACTTCTACCTGATCTATTTCCTGAACTTACAGATCCGGAACGAGAAGAACCCGATCTTGAAGTTGCCGTTCTTGCCAACTCACTTCTGTTTGTAATTCCTGAATTTCTTGAACTAAACGAGCGGTCCGGATTTCTTGATGCATAGTCGTTTCTGGCTGAACCTCTGTATATATCGGCACATCTTGAGCTTCTACGCACATTGGTATAATTATAGGAGTTATGCACGTTTATATTTACATACACATTTCTTCTGTATAGAGGCACAGGATAAGGTCTCCATGCAGTAAAAAATCTAGGATAATATCCCCAGTAAAACCCTGAGTTCCACGACACATATCCTGACGACCAAAACAGCGAAAAGAATACAGGAGTATTCACATACACAGGTTCGTAGATATAATTAGTACCATAGATATATGGGTCTCCGACTATTTGCACCACAGTTCTGCTATTATTTTCACGTTGCACATCTATTGTAGCAACATCCTGATAGAAGTCATCACCAAGAACTGCCTGAATAGCAATCACATGAGCGTCTCTTTCGGCAGTTTCCACCACTCTAAGATAATCCACATATCCATCCCTATTAAGGTCTAGGTTAGAGATTCTGCTGTCGGGGTCATTCAATCTATATTCAAAGTCTTCAAGGTCTTCACTATCTCCAAATATTGAAGCAACAGCTTTCAGGTCGAGGTTATCGCTAATTTCTGAGCTATTAGCCGTTACTGTTGCAGTTCTTTGTGCCGAGCACGAACTTGTAGTCGAAATTGTCATTGTAAGAAATATCGAAGCGACTACTAATGATTTAAGCATTTTTCCGAATTGTTTCATGGCTCAATGTTTTATGTTGAATAGCCAAAGCTAAGCAACGGTTTCTGATATTTAGACCCGATGGATAAAAAAAGGTTTAATTTTGGATTAAGCCTAAGTCAAATCATTTAAACACAACTAGTGCTACAACCTGCACTACACCAATGATAAAACCTAATACCGCACCTATCACTTCGATAAATCGGAATTCATTGCTGAGCACCGACCACAGCATGTCTTCCAACTTCTCTACCGAGAAATTCTCGACTCTCTCTTGCACCAATTTCTCCACATCTATTTTTGCACCCAATTGGTCGGCTAATTTTTCGCCCACATCGGGAAGCATCTTTCTAATTTCTTCTTTAAAAATATCTTTTATCTTCTCCTTTGTACCTCCCGTCAGAAATATTGACAACATCGGAAAGGATGCGGGCAGTTTCTCATCGACAAAACTATCGATATGTTCAGACAGGAGCTCATTAAAGGAATCTAGGTTTTCGGCATCGACAATCATATTTTTCACGTCTTGAGCAGAGAACAACTCTTTATCAACCATACGTGCAATACTCTGAGCTATTGCTTTCTGCCGCTTGACAAAGATACCCTGAATTTTCAGTCCCAGTATATTAATAGGCTTACGAGGATGAAACAGCATCTTCACTGCTATATAGTTAGTTATATACCCAATTAGTGCGCCCACTACAGGAATAACCACGAACACCCAATTAAATTCCACCATTTCTATTATCATATCTTAATCACAGCCTTCTTCTATTAGTAAATATGCTCCTGACCTTGCATTCTCATCTTCAGGAGACAATGCCACAAAACCCGACACAATCTTTTTTTCTGATATTACTAAGGGTTTTGCATCTCGCATTTGCCTGCAAAAGTACTCAAAATTTTCTCCACTGTAAATTTTGAACTCCGCCCTACTCTCTCTTGCAAGTAAATCGGCTGCTGCCAAAGCGATGTGTCCCATTGTCATTCTTAGGTTTATCTCCATGCAGGGATTTAGTTTCAACTCACCCTGCTCCTTGTAAACACAGGCATCTACACCAAAATAACCATTATAGTTTTCAAAAAGTCCACTCTCGTCAAGGACTTTGTCAATATTAGGGACTAGCTTCTGTCGAATTTCATCCAATAGCTCACGGCCGAGATTTTTAGGAATTTGATTCACCAAGTTACCATTATACCTTCCATTTTGTGTTTGAGTAAAAGAAAAACCATGAAACTTCAGTCCCTCATCTGTAAAATAGGAAAACAACATTCCAAATTCGGTACTTATATCAAGATACTTTTCCACTGTTACATACGACTGCACTTCTATCATTCTCCGCACACGTCCTCGCTCATTCTCCGTAAAATTCTCTATATCGACTTTCAGAACACCACGCCCCGACGAACTTAAAGGCAGTTTCGCCATTATCTTGCGCCTGCTCATCAGCAATTTCTCAAAATCTGTCATATTTTGTACCACTTGTGGCAAATCAGTTGTTGGCAGCAACTGAATACTCGACAGTTTACAATCTATCAAACTCTTGCAAACATCTAAAGCAAAAGCCCTTTCATAGTATTTCTGCACTGTCGAACTCCATTCAGAGTTAGGCATTCTGTGAAAACTGTCGCCACACATCTTCTTAATATTCTTGTACCTGTGGTGTATCATAGGACTCCAGCCCCAAGGGACAAAACGATTAAAGCTGTATTCTGTTCCACTCTCCACTATTTCCGGCAGCTTACGCCCCAGCTTCTCAAAAATACTTGCAAGTCTATCGTTATATTCATTTTTTGAGATAATATAATCAGCCTCGTCAGCAAGTAGTATTGGTAGCCACGAAAGCTGTTCGCTAAAATGTACAATATTCTGAGGTGGATGATAATAGGGCGATGAATTAGCTATCGCCATCTCACATGTGGGATCAAA
>JBKEAJ010000125.1:0-3772 GCA_047972135.1 Bacteroidales bacterium
AAAATATATTATATTTGAACTCAGGCATTAGTATGTAAATAATATATTTGATATTTTACTAGGCACAGTTTTGACTAAATATAAATTAAGTTTCGATTGGCACTGCCAACTTAGGTCACTATCATCCGAAAGTTTTCAAGAAAAATTGATTTTCAGAGCTGCAGCACAATATTACCGTTGCTCAATTCGCATTTATTCTGAAAATAAGTCCGGTGTATTCTCAATTGTAGTTTATTTCGTTGTAATCGTCCTTTGCACCTCTCCAAGACTAAACTACTATCGGCTAAAAGCCGATAGGTTTGATTTCGCCTAAAGGCGACTGAAGTTACTTCGAAATAGTAAATTCCCCTCCATCTTGATTACTATCTTCTTGGTTCTTGATATATTCAATTATTACTTCGTCTGTTATATTTCCTGATGTGGCTACAAAATAGCCTCTTGCCCACAAATGACGACCCCAAAAGGTCTTTGACAATTGTTTTACTTCCATCATCAGTTTATATGAACTCTTACCTTTCAAATACTGCACTAACTTACTTATTGACAGATGGGGAGGAACTGACACAAATAGGTGAACATGATCTTGGGACAAATGTCCTTTCAAAATCTCAACATCGTGTTCCTTACAAATACCTCGTATTAGATCCCTTGTGCGTTCCGCTACTATACCTGTTAAGATGCGTTTCCTATACTTCGTTACCCAAACTATATGATATTTGCAATCATAAGTAGTGTGGCTTGTTTTTCTATAATATTGAACCATACTATAACTTTTGATTACAAAGATAGTTAAACTGGATATTCCGGAGCATACTGACCCCCTATCCGGCGGATAAAAATTAGCTAGAATTTATCTGCCATTCCGTCACATACTGACCCCCTAAAACACAAAAAGCAGGTCGTTTTTCGATTTTGTTTGTCAAATCCGGAGCATGTTGACCCCTCTTTTGAGGTTTTGTCATCAAATCCGGAGCATGTTGACCCCCATTGTGGAGTTCCGGCAGGAAAAATCCGGAGCATGTTGACCCCCTGATTTTAGATTTATTAGTTCATTTGGCGACTTAACATTAAATGAACGATATGGCCGGAACACCATTGAATATGAGTCAGGTAAAACAAATACTGCAACTGCATAGGCAGAATAAAGGCAGAAAAACGATTGCAAGATGTTTAAAAATAAGTAAGGCTACTGTGAAGTCTTACTTGGATAAGCTTGCAGGTATTAAACAGAGTATTGATGCATTGCTCAAATTGGAAGATAATGAACTTGAAAAGCTCTTCTTTTCGGGTAATCCCGCCTATAAAGATGATAGGTTCGAGGTACTTAATAAACTTCTCGACAGCTATCTGAGAGAGCTGAAGAAGACGGGAGTTACACGTCAAGTTCTGTGGGAAGAGTACCGTCAGCAGTACCCTGATGGTTATGGACGAAGTCAATTCAGCTATCACATCGCACAACACCTCAAAAAAAAGAATCCGTCTCTGCCATTGAGTCACGAGCCGGGCGATAAACTTTTTGTTGATTTTGCAGGTAAAAAGCTGTCGTATGTTGACATGGAAACCGGTGAGATTATAGAGTGTCAGGTCTTTGTGGCATGTTTGCCATACTCCGATTATTGCTTCTGCATAGCAGTTCCCAGTCAGACTATTGACGACTTTATATATGCTCTCAAAATGTGCTTAGAAGACCTTAGCGGAGTTCCAAAAGCTTTAGTTCCCGACAACCTTAAAGCGGCAGTTACAAAGGCAGATAAATACGAGCCGGAGATTAACCGAACATTGCAGGATTTTGCCAATCATTACAATATGGCAGTTGTCCCTGCCAGAGCAAGGAAGCCACAAGATAAAGCATTGGTTGAGAATCAAGTCAAGCTGATATACAGCAGAGTATATGCACGCATTAGAGATATGCAATTCCACTCAATTGGAGAGCTTAACGAGGCAATCAGTGAACATACACGCAAGCACAATCAAACACGTATGCAGAAGCGCGATTATTGCCGAGAAGAACACTTTTTGTCTAACGAAAAACATCTTCTGAAACCGCTTCCCAAGAACGAGTTTGAGATTAAGTATTATAAGGAATATACCTTAGCTCAAAACAACCACATTTTGCTCGGACAAGATGGTCATTATTACAGTGCTCCTTATAAATATATCGGCAAAAAACTCAAAGTTATATACACTCGTTCATTGGTTCGTATATTTTATAATCGAGAGCAGATTGCAGTGCATAAACGAGATTACAGAAAGAACGTTTACACTACCAATAAAGACCACTTGTGTTCTACTCATCTACATTACCTGAAGCGTAGTCCGGAATACTATAAACGTAAGGCAGGAGAGCTGTCAGAGAGCTTTAGTCGGTTTGTAGAATTGATGTTTGAGCAAGATGTTTATCCCGAACAATTATATCGTAGTTGCGATGGCTTGTTAAGCCTACAACGCAATACCGACAATCTGGTGTTTGACAAGGCTTGTAGGATAGCAATCGAACATGAAAATTACAAATGTGGTTTTGTTAAAAACATCATCCAAAACAAGATGACAAGCATCAAAATAGAAGAGCCTAAAAGCTCATTGCCAAAGCATAACAACATACGAGGCAAGGAATATTATAACAACCAATTATCATTAAAATTTTAGACAATGAACAACATTGAAAACCAATTGACAGAACTACGTTTACACGGTGTAAAGAGTAGTTGGAAATCGCTAATCGACACAAGACGTATTGTGGAATTGACCTTATCGGAAGGTTTGGAAATTCTACTTCAAGCAGAGTTGCAAGACAGAGAAAATAGACGCTTTGACAGACTCTGCAAGGCGGCAAAGTTTAGATATCAAGCATCATTGGAGGAGTTAAATTATGGGGCTTCAAGAGGGCTTGACAAAGCAATGGTATCAACGTTATCAACCGGAAATTACATCCAAAAAGGAGAAGCCGTTTTGATAACAGGAGCAACTGGTTGTGGCAAGAGCTTTGTCAGTTCAGCACTAGGTCATCATGCATGTACGCAAGGCTACAAAGTATTGTATTTTAACGTACAAAAGCTCATGCAACAAACAAAGCTGGCACGTGTAGAAGGTACGATTCATCAGCTTATGCAGAAGATATCGAAAGCAGACTTATTGCTACTGGATGATTTTGGATTAACTCACATGGGAAAACAGCATCAAATGGATTTGTTGGAAATAATCGAAGACCGACATGCAAAGTCGGCAACAATAATAGTAAGTCAACTACCTGTGTCCAATTGGTTTGATGTCATAGGAGAAGCAACAATTGCAGATGCAATCTTAGATAGATTAGTCCACACATCATACAAAATTGAACTCAAAGGAGAAAGTCTAAGAAGAAAAGTGTAATTTTGTCACACATAGGTCTTATCAACCTCTAAAATCAGAGGGGGTCAGCATGACCGGACAGAGGGGTCAGTATGACCGGAATATCCAATTAGGGGTTTTACACTTTATTTTGCTATACCTACGACACCATGTACTATTGTAAGGAAATTACCATTACTCCCATTATATTTTTCTGAAGCATCTGGTAAACAATAACTTTTTTGTTCATGAAAATCTGATACTATTCTCATGTCCAGTGTTGTTCTATAGACTTTCTTACCATTATCTTTTACCCACTTAAATACCATGTCCACCCACTTTTTTTCCTCTTGATTATTTTTATCAAAATTTGCGTATAACTGTCCATATGCTAAATACTCTCTAGAAAAATTACCTTGTTTATTTATTTTAATTTCGGATGGCA
>JBKEAJ010000126.1:0-20978 GCA_047972135.1 Bacteroidales bacterium
GAGGGGGATTCGAACCCCCGGTACAGTTACCCGTACGTCAGTTTAGCAAACTGGTGGTTTCAGCCACTCACCCACCTCTCCGTACTTTTTTGCGCTACAAAATTAATAATATTTTTTGCATCTCAAATGATTTGAGGGAAAATATTTATTGTCAGATTTTACAATCAAGCTAGAGTGTATAGCGTAAGCGTTTGTTTATGTGGTAAATATGAAAATTTGAAGTCTCGGCTTTAGATGATATCCATGCATGATAAATTGAAATTATTACATTGTAATTGATTTGTAATATGGATTGTAACAATATTGTATTTATTTTGTAATATCAAAAATATGAAGACATTGTACACTGAATGAAGACTATCAAGCAGAAAATATTGACCTACTTTGCGATATTACTGGCTTTCTTTACCATCGTCATTGTTATTTGGCAGTACCATCGTGAAAAGGAATTTAAGAGGATGTCTCTACATTCACAGCTCGAACAGTATGCCTTGATTCTGGAAAATGTCATAAAAGACGATTATGAAAATCTTGAAAAGGTAACAACAAACTTTCCAGACGAACTTAGAATTACACTTCTTGATACCTCCGGAATTGTACACTTCGACAATTCTGTGGATGATGTCAGTTCAATGGATAACCATCTTTTGCGAGAGGAAGTGCAGGAGGCTCTGCATGGGGAATATGGCGTTGCTCTACGGCATTCTGCCACCTTAGACCTGGATTTTTATTATTATGCCGTAAAATACGAAAACTACGTCATAAGGGTGTCGCTGCCTCACTCTGTTAGCCTGAGAACTCTGCTTGCTCCTAGTGGAATGGTGCTGATTGTCATGGCATCACTTTTTATTGTTGCATTGGTGCTTACGACTTTGATATCTAAAAAGTTGGGGCATACGATAACAGAATTGAGAGAATTCTCACTGCAAACTAAGAATTATGAAAATTTCAACTTCCCCGACGGAGAAATTGGCGATATCGGCAGACGCATAGCAGACCTGTACAGCAAGAATGTTAGAGCCAAGCAACGCCTGCAAAGCGAAAAGAAAAAACTTATATCACATCTAAATTACTCGGCTCAAGGAATTGCAATTTATGACGAAAACTACGAAAACGTTTTCTTCAATCCTAAGTTTGTGCAACTCTATATGCTCCTTACCAATGATAAAAAGTTTCAGGTGAACAAAGTCTTGGACTCAAAGATTATGAAAGGTGTGGAGCAATTTATAAAATCGGCAAAATTGAAAAAAAAATATTCAGAGATGCTTGAAAAGAATGGTAAACATATCAAAATGAGTGCTTTCTTTTTCAACGATAAAAGTTTTGAAATCAGACTCGACGATATAACCGAAGCCGAGAATAATAAAATGCTAAAAAAAGAAATGACGCAAAATATAGCTCATGAGCTGAAAACTCCTGTCAGTGCCATAATAGGATATATAGAAACCTTGCAAAGTATTGACAATATTAGCGAGGAGCATCGTAAACAGTTTCTTGGAAGAATGGAACATCAAGCCAAACGACTGGGTCAGCTTGTTGTCGATATAGGGCTGATAACCAAGACGGAAGAGGCTGCACACCTGTTCAAAAAGGAAAAACTCAATCTGAATGAGATCTTTGAAGATCTTGTCGATAGCTACAAAGAAAGGGTTGTCGTGAAGTTGAAAAAGAAGCTTACGATAAAGGGCAACAGAAGTCTGGTGTATTCAATTTTTCAGAACCTTATAGACAACTCTATAAAATATTCGCAGTCTGAAGACCCTGAAGTTACAATAAATAACTATCTGACAGACGATAAGTTTGCTTATTTCTCGGTTTATGATAATGGCACGGGTATTGACGAGAAGCATTTGCAGCGTATCTTTGAACGCTTCTACAGAGTAGACGAGGGGAGGGTGCGAGAGGCCGGTAGTACAGGGCTTGGTTTGTCGATTGTAAAGAATGCTGTAATATTGCATGGAGGTATTATCGAAGCAAAGAATCGTAAGGGCGGAGGTCTGGAAATATTATTTACTTTAGCAATAAGCTAGGTGATGTTACGAAACAGCCTTACTTAACGATAAATGAAAAATATAAACACATGAAAATACTAGTAGTAGACGACGAAAAGGACCTGTGCGACATTGTGCAGTTCAATCTTAATCATGCAGGATATGAGGTTGATTCTGTAAACTCTGCGGAGGAAGCCCTGATGCAAGATATAACAAAATATCGCTTGCTGATATTGGACGTTATGATGGGGGGAATGTCGGGTTATGAGCTTGCTCAAAAGCTGAAGGAGAATGAAGAGACTGTACATATTCCTATTATTTTCTTGACTGCCAAAGTAGAAGAAAGCGATATACTCAACGGATTTGGTATCGGAGCAGAGGATTATATCACCAAACCTTTTTCTGTAAAGGAGCTGATTGCTAGAGTTAAGGCTGTTGTGAAACGCACGAAGAACGACAAGCCAATAAGTGCGGAATTAGTGTTTAATACCTTAAAAATCAATCCTAAAATTCATGTCGTTACTGTTGACAACAAAGAAATAAAACTCACAAAAACGGAGTTTGAAATACTTTTGTATCTGGCACAAAATGACGGTAAAATAATGTCGCGTGATGATATTATGCTCAAAGTTTGGACTGACAAGGTCTTTGTAACCGACCGTACTGTGGACGTAAATATTACACGGCTTCGCAAAAAAATAGCCCCATACGGTAAAAATATTATTACCAAACAGGGCTATGGTTATGGGTTTAGAATGTCATGACTGTAGATATTATATTCGCGGCGGAGAGCGTAAGGGCAGAGGCGGTGTCGGGAAAGACTGCTGTTGTTATTGATGTGCTTCGTGCGAGTAGTGTGATTTGTTCTGCCTTAGCGAATGGAGCTAAAAATGTATATCCGGTATTGTCACCCGAAGAAGCTTTTATGTTACGAAATAGTATGAATACCAAAGAGGTACTCCTGCTTGGTGAGCGCAACGCTTTGCCAATAGATGGTTTTGATTTTGGAAATTCACCAATACTTTTCAGCAAAGAAGCGGTGAAAGGCAAAACATTGATAATGACTACATCAAACGGCACAAGAGCAATTCGTAATGCTCAAAGTGCTGATTATTTGTATGTTGCCTCTTTCCTGAATTGTGATGCAATATTAAATACTTTGGAAAAACACAATGATATAGTAGTAGTTTGCAGTGGAACAAACAATGAGTTTGCTTTGGAAGATTCGCTATGCGCAGGGCTTATAGCCTGCGAGCTTGGCAGACGGGAGTTTAGACTGAGTGATGCTGCAATAGCTATGGCAAGTCTGTACTCGTCGCACAAAGACGGTCTACAAGATTTTGCAAGCCGAGGTAAGCATTATCAAAGGCTATTAAAGCTGGGTTTACATGAGGACTTAGATTATTGTTTCAAGCTTAATGTGGTGAGTAATGTGCCACAATTGCATATAGATGGGGCAATACGATAAAGACGACAAATCAGACAACATTTTTAGCTCAAATGTTGTTTTATATTTAAGTGTCAAATTATAAACACATGAAACTACCATGCAGTAGGCTTTAAGCTATATGCAATAAGCCTAACTACACACAGAAGGATGATTAAAAACGGCAAAAGCATAAAGCCTATAGCTTACAGCTTATTGCAAAAAAATAAACACATGAAAAAGAATATGCAGTATATAATGGTGTTGCTACTTGTAGGCTTGAGTTGCAGTGCCGCTTCTGCTCAGAAAATGAGTAGAAAAGAGACGAAAGCAGCGAGAGAAGCTGAAAAGATTGCAATGATTGACAGTTTGATTACCAATAAAACATATAGTTTCGAGGCTCAATCGGCTCAACCGATGGGTTTTAGAAATATTAATCTGTCGAGTTTGTATTCGGTAGATTTTAATGGGGATTCGGTGCGTGTAGACCTACCATATTTTGGACGAGCTTATTCTTCCGCAGGATATGGAGAGGATGGAGGTATACACCTAGATTCTGTTACCAACTATGAAATGACTAAGAAAGATGATGGCTCTTATCGTATTACATTCGATGGTAAGGACGACCACAACGAATATAATTTTGATATGAGCTCTTCCAACGAGGGCTTCGCATCATTGAGTATTACGATAACCAATAAATCTCAAATCTCTTTTCAAGGAGTTATCGAGAAGCTGGATAATTAGTTGGTGGCTATGTTAAAGCTAGTGGCTACTAGCTAATAAATTGGCTGTTTGTGTATTTCGGACAAGAATGGAATCTCGGTAAAAAAAATGCTATCTTTGTGAACTGAATATTAGATTTTATAAAATGAGTGGTTCACTGAAAAATAATACTCTTCTTGAGATTTATAAGGATAAGCGTACGGTGTTTACACTTCCCGATATTGCAATGTTGGTGGATGAAACTGGATATAATTCATTAGTACAGAGACTGTTCTATTATGTTGAATGCGGAGAACTCCTCAGACCAAGAAAGGGAATTTATGCAAAAACTGACTACAACCACTTGGAACTTGCATGCCTGCTTTATACTCCCTGCTACATATCGTTGGAGTATGTATTACAGAAATCAGGAATTATTTTTCAATATAATTCGCAAATAACAATGATGTCTTACCTCAGTAGAACTGTTGAAATAGAAGATAAAACCTACTGTTATCGCAAAATAAAGAATGAAATCCTGCTTAATACTAAAGGAATACAACGAATTGATAATGTGAATATAGCAAGTCCAGAGAGAGCTTTGTTGGATATGTTGTACCTAAAAGGAGATAGCTATTTTGACAATCTTAATTCTATCAACAGAGAACAAGTTGGAGAGTTATTGCCAATATATCAGTCGAAAGTGATGGAGCAGAGGATTAAAAACTTATTTCAGTAGAAGATGGATATAAATCGTCACAAATTTATTATGATGCAAATCTTGAAAGACATCTACTCTGATGTTGAGATTGCTTCTATACTCGGATTTAAAGGAGGGACGGCATTGATGTTTTTTTATGAATTACCTCGTTTTTCGGTAGATTTGGATTTTGACATATTGGATGTCCGGAAAGAAAAGGGAGTGTATGGAAAAATAAAAAATATACTACATAAATACGGAAGAATTATTGACGAGGCAATTAAACATTTTGGTATTCTTCTGGTACTAGACTACGGCGCAGGAGAAAGAAATTTAAAAGTGGAAATATCTAATCGTGATTGGGATAATAGTTACGAAATAAAGAATCTCTTAGGTATAAACATGAAAGTGTTAAATGTCGCAGATATGTTTGCTCATACGATCTGCGCCCTGCTTGATAGGGGGACTGTTGCAAATAGAGACATTTTTGACTGTTGGTTCTTTATGAAAAACAGAACTCCAATAAATGCTGAGATAGTCGAATTGCGCATGCAAATGATACTCTCGGATTACTTACAAGAATGTATAGAATATTTGGAAGCCAGAAGTAATAAAGGGCTGTTGGATGGTTTGGGTGAGTTGACAGAACAAAAGATGAAAACTTTTGTGAGAAATGATATGAAGGAAGAGACTGTTTCTTTATTACGTTTCTACAAAGAGTTCCCAATATTGAAACAATGAACGAAAAATCATAAACAAAGGCGACGTAAATATATGTACGGAATATTTCGGAGTACCTGAACATCCTTCAATTCTATTGATAGCCGGAGCCACGATGTCGATGCTTTTCTGGGACGAGGAGTTTTACGAACTCTTGGCGGGTCGTGGACATTTCGTCATGAGATATGTCATTTCCGAAATACCGAAGTGATGCTAAGCAAGATCCCAAACAGCGAACTACTGATACTCAACGGCGCAGGACACGAAGTCCACGAAGAATCTGTATTACTCCAAAGTATCTTTCATCTGTATGTAAAAGAGCAAGTAACAAAACGGCTTCTGATTGGATAGAAGCATGTACGATATCAAGAATTTCTATTTTTTTGAATAATAAGAGCATGACAATTAAGGAAGTATCAGAGCAGATAAATTTTTCTAATCAATCTTTTTTTGGAAGGTATGTACAACGGATTCTTGGAGTATCTCCCACTGTATATAGAAGGAGTATCAATTCTCCAGAAACTGAAAAATAATAGTTACTAAAAAACGACTCTGAATGATTGTCAATCATTCAGAGTCGTTTTGCATATTACTAAATATGTGAGCTCACCATGCAAATAGAGGTTTGCTGCCCATCAATTCATTGACGGCTTTACGAACCTCTTGTTTCACGCTGTCCTTGTCATGATTTGCCAATACCTTGTCGAATAAATCTACAATTGTCCTAATTTCGTCTTCTTTCACTCCTCTTGAGGTAATGGCAGGTGTTCCCACTCTGATACCCGAAGTGGTGAACGGTGTTCTGCTGTCGAAAGGCACCATGTTCTTGTTGACTGTTATGTCGGCTTCGCCAAGTACTTTTTCTGCAACTTTTCCCGTCAAGTCAGGATATTTTGAACGCAAGTCAATAAGCATTAGGTGATTATCGGTGCCGTCGGAAATTAATTTATAACCTTTGCTGATAAATGCTTCTGCCATTGCCTTGGCGTTTACTATAACTTGCGTCTGATAGGTTTTGTACTCAGGTTTCAAAGCCTCGCCAAAAGATACTGCCTTGCCGGCAATGACGTGTTCCAAGGGACCGCCTTGCTGTCCGGGAAACACTGCAGAGTCTATTAGTGAACCGAGAGTTCTTATTTCTCCTTTCTTAGTGGCTATACCCCAAGGGTTGGGAATGTTTTTACCCACAAGGATAACGCCTCCACGTGGACCTCTGAGGGTTTTATGTGTTGTCGATGTAACAATGTGGGCGTGTTCCACCGGATTATTCATAAGCCCGGCAGCAATTAAACCTGCTGTGTGAGCCATGTCAATCATTAATATTGCTCCTACTTTGTCGGCTATTTGGCGCATTCTGGCAAAATCCCATTCACGGCAGTATGCCGATGCTCCGCCGATGATGAGTTTGGGCTTCTCCGTTGTTGCGATGCGCTCCATTTCGTCGTAGTCTATTGTACCTGTCGTTTCTTGAACATGGTAGGCAATAGGATTGTAAAGAATACCGGAGTAGTTGACAGGTGAGCCATGTGTAAGGTGTCCGCCGTGCGCAAGGTCTAAACCCATGAACTTGTCGCCGGGCTTTAGTACAACACTCATAACGGCAGCGTTTGCCTGTGCTCCCGAGTGAGGTTGAACATTGGCATATTCTGCGCCAAACAGCTCGCACAAACGGTCGATGGCAAGTTGTTCAACCTTGTCCACCACTTCGCAGCCTCCATAATATCTCTTGTCAGGATAACCCTCTGCGTATTTGTTGGTTAGTACCGAACCCATAGCTTCCAAAACCTGCTCGCTGACATAATTTTCCGAGGCTATAAGCTCAATGCCTTGTGTCTGACGTTTCTTTTCTTCTTCTATCAGACTGAATATTCTTTCATCTCTTTGCATTGTATAAATTATTTGATTTACTTTATGTCTACTCCAAATGATACACCCATTTTGTGTCCCTTGTCAATCAGGATATGGTCTTTGTTGACTAACTTCAGTTTTCCACCAACTTCTTCCAAAGGAATACATTTGAGTTGGTTTTTTCTAAACGCCACCATCTGATTGTAATTTTCGTTGGCGATACACTCGGCAGCAAAAGCTCCGTATTGTGTTGCCAAAACTCTATCCATTGCAGTGGGAGTGCCGCCTCTCTGAATATATCCTAAAACTGTACAGCGAGTCTCTGCCTCAATCTTCTTGTCAAGCTGCTTTGCTATGTTGTGTGCTGCCGAATCGCTGCCGTTGGTTTTTATGCCTTCTGCTACAACGATAATGGAGTAGGGCTTTTTCTCCTCATAACGCTGATTGATTTTTTCGCAGATGACGTTTATGTCATAGCCAAGCTCAGGGAGTAGGATAACGTCGCCACCACCTGCTATTCCTGCGTAGAGGGCTATCCATCCCGCATCATGCCCCATCACCTCTATAAGCATAACCCTCTGATGGGAGTTGGCGGTGGTATGCAGCCTGTCGATTGCTTCGGTGGCAATGGTGACGGCAGAGTCGAAACCGAATGTCAAATCGGTACCCCAAACGTCGTTGTCGATAGTTTTGGGAATACCTATTACATTCAAGCCCTCTTCTGACAGCTTATGAGCGGTCTTCATTGTTCCGTTGCCTCCTATGCATACCAAGCAGTCAAGACCCAATTCATCGTAGTTCTCTTTTATTTGTGCAGGCTTATCAATATGACTATTGTTACCTTTGAAGGGCTTCATGCGCGAAGTACCCAAAACAGTGCCGCCCAGAGTTAGAATCCCCGAAAGCTGCTGTGCCGAAAGTTTCTCGTATTCTTTCTCCAACAAGCCCGTGTAGCCTTCTTTGATACCAATAACTTCCATGCCATATTCTACTATTGCGGTTTTGCCTATTCCTCTGATTGCAGCATTCAGTCCAGGACAATCCCCACCTGCAGTCAATATGCCTATTCTTTTCTTTCTTGCCATTCTATGTAATATTTATATGCATACAAAGTAAGCAAATTTTGCCGAACATTCAATATACGACAATCATAAGAAATAGTTTAGTTTTATATCTGCATTATTTGCAAGGCATTATACTGACCTATGTTATTTTTTACTCGATATTGTTTTGTGGAATACCAAATCATTCCTATATTTGCACCGCAATTATGCAGGGCCTATAGCTCAGTTGGTTAGAGCACCTGACTCATAATCAGGGGGTCCCTGGTTCAAGCCCAGGTGGGCCCACTCGAAGAGACTTACAGAAATGTAGGTCTCTTTTTTATTGGAAGGTGTTGTTATTGCGAGCGCAGCGAAGCAATCGCCTGCAACTTCCTGCCTACTTGATTTAGGGAGTATTCATTGCCAGGTATTCCTTTGCAGTCAGTATAGGGATTTTTGAGTGCTTGAAGTCTTTCTTGTTCCTTGTCAAGATGATTTCGACTTTGTTCTCAAGGGCTGAGTAATATTGTAAGCCGTCTTCAAAATCGTGGAAATTACCATCACTTAGCGCTAATTCGATTATTTTGTCATCTAAATTCGCAATTTCTACCAAAACCTTGAATTTTCTTAGAATCTCCCGTGCCTCTTTGGAGGTTTTTTGTCTAGATAGTATATAGTTCGTATTGGCAAAAGTCAAAGATGAAATAATCAGTTGAAGCTCCCTTTTGTCTGACATTGAGAAAAGTGTTGCTGCTTCCTCGTAGAACTCCAGGCGTTTGGCTAATAAGTCGATGACGATATTGGTGTCTATTAAGATTCTGTTGCTCATTTGTATTTCTCAATTAAATAGTCGGAATAGGAATCTTTGATATCTAAGTCATCAGGAAAATTAATTACACCGCTTAAACTTTCTACCAAGGGAGTGATTTTTGATGCATCGTTCTCTCTCTTGGTTACTGTAGATAAATACGACTCAATCAGTTTTGATAAACTAATTTTGTTAGTTTTAGAATAAATCTTCGCTTGCTCTATTACTTTCTGGTCAAGACTTAATGTGAGTTTTTTATCCATTGACATTTTATTTTACGTGCAAATCTAATTATTTTATACGTGAATGACAAATGATTTATTTAAATTTACTATCTTTACGCTGATTTTTAATGTAATAACAACTAAATAAGCTCGAAATGGTAGTGAATAATCGATTGTTGCTGGGGATAGTTCTTTTTTGTGGGATTTTTCTAAGTTGTGTAGAGCAAAGTAGTAAGAAAGTTACGGCAACTTTCAAGTCTGGTTACATTGGAGGGGGAGGCTATATTCCCAATCTCATTCAAGACCCAACTAATCCTGAGATATTATATGCTCGCTCAGATGTGGGAGGAGTGTTTAAGTCTATTAACGGAGGAAAGGAGTGGGAGGCACGCAATAATGGACTTCTTTACAGTCGCGACCACCCAACTCGCTCTTTGGCGATAGACCCTAAGAACTCACAAATCCTTTATCGTGCGGGAGGTGAGCTGAGAGACCATCAGGCTTTGGGCAACATCTACAAATCGACAGATGGTGCTGATAGCTGGACTTTGCTGACCGACAAGATTGATTTTTTTGGTAATGGTCCTACTCGCATGTGTGGTGAGATGTTGGCGGTTCATCCCGACGATAGTAATATAATTCTTGTTGCGGGATACTCAAAAGGTGTGTGGATAAGCAAGGATGCCGGTAAAACATGGACTTGTAAAGGTCTGGAAGGCAGACGTATAACCTTTCTGAAATTCAACTCTTTTGTGAAAGGACAAATACTAATAGGTACAATGTCCGACCAAGAACTACTTGGTGCAGGCAATAATCCGAAGAAATATATTGAGGAACTGATGGACTTTGAGCGTGGCACTGAGGCAGAGCTTATTGTGAGCGACGATTTGGGAGAGTCCTTCCGTACTATTTATGAAACTGAGCTTGCAGGATTTACCGATGCCGTGTTTGCAGACAATGGCAAGATAATTCTGGTTGCAACTAGCAAGGGTATTATGAGAGGTAGCAGCGATGGTAAGGAGTTTGAGTTTGTGTCAGACAAGCAACTGCCTTATGGTACATACTATCAGACTATTGCTGTTTCTCCTGTAGATGGCACTGTATTTACATCTCCAAAATTCGGCAAGCCTGCTTGTCCTATACGTTTCTCAAAAGATGAGGGTAAAACATGGAACATATATGCTCCTGAAGTGAAGCCCGAGAATATGAAGGATTTCCCTAAGCATTTGAGTACTCCCGGTCATTTAGGTTCGTCAGTTTCTGCGGTGATGCCCGATTGTCGGGATACCAATGTTCTGTACATAATGAATTGGTGGGGTGTTACCAAGACCTACGACCATGGGAAAAACTGGACGGGGCATAATTTCGATGGATTGGAAATGACCTGCGTGGAGCGTGTGGAGAAGCATCCTTCGCTGCCTGACAGAGTTGTTATTTCTATATGCGACCATGGTCCGATGATTAGCGACGATAGTGGCGAACACTACAGAACTATGAAATTTAACAGAGGGCCGTCGAGAGCGATGGGACTTTCAAAAAATAAACCCGACCTAATTCTGTGGTCGGCAGGTCGAGTTCATTTAAACAGGGGACTGACAGTGTACCGCTCTATTGACGACGGAAAAACGGCAGATGTTGTTTTCCATAAGGGAGGACAGTCGTTCATCTCGTCGTTTATGGAAGACAAACATAAAGAAGGTAGGTTCTGGCTGCTGAATGAAGGGAAAATAAACGATAGCACCGAAACCGCAGGAGTTTATCGCTCCGACGATTGGGGAAAGTCGTGGGAGATAGTGAGTAATCCTTATCCCGATTATATTGAGCAAGTTCCCTATAATAAGGAGTTTATAGAGCAAGACCATAGTACTATTGTCCCTTACCAATTTCGTAATGGAGGCGGAGGCAACAGACATTTGGCGAGTGATGCCGAAAAAGAAAATGTAATATATCTGGGTGAGTGGACGGAAGGAATGTGGCGCAGCGACGATGCAGGAGAATCATGGACAGATATTTCCAATGGATTGCCATTCAAGCAAGATAAAGAAAACGTATTGGCAGAAGTGGCTGTAAACCCTCAAAAAACAGGCGAGGTTTACGCTGCATTCTGGAAGGAGGGGCTGTTTCAGTCTAAAGATTTCGGTAAAACTTGGACGAAACTATATCCTAAAGACAACTCTGCTTTCAATGCTGTTTCGGTAACAGTGGATAATGATGTGATTGCTGTGGCATGTACCGAAAGCATACACAGCAGTGTGCCATGTCAGCTCCTAATGTCCTTTGACAAAGGTAAAACATGGACAGATATTTATGATAAAAAAATGGGAAGTCTCAATCTTATAAATATCGACCTCGATGCCAAGAAACAACGTATCTATGCGGCTACCAACGGCAATGGTGTCTATTATATCGATTATAAAGTAGAGTAGGAGATACTAAAATTATATTTGCAAGTATTTTGTTTTGCGACATTTTTGTGATGTTTAACGATAAAAGATATGATTGATAGGATGCTTTCAACATCTTACATATCCTCAAGTGATAAGCCTCGAAATTCCTGAGAGTATTTTGCTAACTCTTTAACTGTTATTGCTTTAGTTTTTAGTATTTCGATGTTGATTTTGTCTGCTTTGCGTTTTACTTCGGCAATGATTGCGCTTTTATCTATATTGTTGATTGCGACTATATCAATTTCGTTTATCCCTTTGTTGTCCCAATAGCTGCCAATCTTGGTAACACGTTCATTATCTGCGATTTTATTACGAAAGTATCGTTCTAGTACTGAACCGCTATATTGCTTGTAGTTGTTGTATATATATTCCCGTAACAAATCATACTTACCCATTTCTATTAGAGACTGATTTGGAAATATAAATCGAAACCAAAAGTTGAGGTAGTTGTCGTTTATTGCCCAACGTGTCTTACGACTCTCAGGCTTGGCGAATATTGGCTTGTTGCGAACAATATGTGAATATGTAATTTCTAGCTTGGCGAGATATGCTCCGGTATTTTTGCCTATAATAGAATCTATCTCTACAAAAGTAGTGATAATTCTCAACAGTCCAAAATAAAGCCCTCAACCTCAACCTCAACCTCAACCGTCCTCTTAATCTCTACTGCTCGCCAGTCCCAATTCTTTTGTCGCTATTTCTCGCATTTCAACCTTGCGGATTTTGCCTGTTACCGTCATTGGAAACTCGCTGACAAACTTCCAATAATAAGGTATTTTGTAGGTGGCGATTTGACCGCGGCAATAGGATTTAAGCTCCTCTTCGGAAATCTTGCAGCCTTTTTTCAAAATTACCCATGCCATCACCTGCTCGCCATATTTTTTGTCGGCTACGCCAATTATCTGTACGTCAAATATTTTATCGTGATTGCGTAGGTATTCCTCTATCTCGTGTGGCGAAATATTCTCCCCTCCTCTGATAATCATATCTTTGATTCGTCCGACAATCTTGACGTAGCCATCTTCGTCCATTTCTGCCATATCTCCAGTGTGCATCCAGCGTCCCTCGTCGATTACCATTGCGGTAGCCTCAGGATTGTTCCAATATTTCAGCATTACAGAATAGCCTCGTGTGCAAAATTCGCCCGGTGTATTTCTTGGGACTATCTTCCCTGTGTCGGGATTTATTATCTTTATTTCAAGATGCGGGTGCACCTTGCCGACGGTGCTGCATCTGCGTTCTTCGTTGTCGTCCAAAAATGTTTGTGTACTTACCGGAGAGGTCTCTGTCATACCATAGCATATCTCTACTTCTTTCATGTTCATCTTTGTGCGTACATCTCGCATGGCTGACTCCGGACATTGAGACCCTGCCATGATACCAGTACGTAAACTCGAAAAATCGTAATCGTCTATATTGGGGAGGTTTAGCTCGGCGATAAACATTGCAGGAACTCCATACAGCGATGTCGCTTTTTCGTTCTCCACAGTTTGCAGTACAGTAGCAGGGTCGAAAGCCTCTCCCGTAAAAATCATACAACTACCGTGCGTCGTGCATGCCAAATTGCCCAAAACCATGCCAAAACAGTGGTACAAAGGAACAGGAATGCAGACACGGTCATTCTCGGTGTAGCCCAAGCGCTCTCCAATGAAAAATCCATTGTTCAAAATGTTGTGATGCGATAGGGTAGTACCTTTCGGAAAGCCCGTTGTGCCGCTTGTGTATTGAATATTAATAGGCTCGTCGAACTCAAGACCAACTTCAATGTCCTCTAGCTCCTCGTCTGTAACCCTGTTGCCTATCGTAATTAATTTATCCCAATCATGGTCTATAACCAATATGCTCCTTAAACTTATGCACGAAGACCTTACCTCATTTAAAATCTCAATGTAATTAGTCTTTCGAAAACCTTTGGACATAATTAGCAGACTAATCTCCGATTGTTTTAATGCAAATTTCAGCTCTTGTGCTTTGTAAGCAGGGTTTACATTTACCATAATAGCTCCGATGCGGGCTGTGGCATATTGTATAAGCACCCACTCAAAACGGTTTGGTGACCAGATGCCGACCCTGTCGCCCTTTTTTACGCCATATGCCAGCAAGCCCTTAGACACCTGTGTTATCTGCTTCCAAAATTCCGAATATGTCGCTCGATAATTCTGATAGGGGACAACTAAGGCCTCCCTGTCGGGAAATCTCTCAACCGTCCTTTTTAGGTTTTCCGAAATAGTTTCTCCTAGTAAAGGAATATCACTTAATCCCTGCTCGTATGATTTGTGTTTCACTTGTTTTGTATTTGCTCTAGTTTTAATTTGTGTCTGCGTATTTCAACATCTACAAGCTCAGAAATTTCATCGTCAGTCAGCTGTTCTGAATATATATTTTTTTACCTTTAGTTCTTCCTTAGAGTCGTAGACATGGCTTTTACTTTATTTTAAATGGTCATCTTTATTTGTAAATAACTTCCAAATGTATATAATTCTATTTTGTTTTGCAAGGATTTGTCTATTCGCAATTTTAACTTCTAAACTATCCTGTTATTTCATCAAAGTGCTTTAATGCCCATTCAATCATCGGATTTATGGAGGGAATAAAGTCCTTGCCTATTTCTGTAAGTGAATATTCGACTCGTGGAGGTATCTCACTGTACATTTTCCTATTGATTAATTTGTCTGCTTCCAAGCGTTTTAGGCTGCTAGCCAACATCTTCTGTGAAATGTCGGGAATAGCTACATTCAAAGCTTTGTAACGCATTACTCCATTTTCATTCAAAGTAAGAAGTATTAATAAGGACCATTTGTCATTCAGCCTATTTAGGATGTTGCGAATGGGACATTTTGGATTTTGGGGGTCTAATTCTCTCATGATTGTATCTCTGATGCAGCAAATATACTAATAATATCTATTAGAGAGTAATCTTTCTATACGATTATTACTATTCTATCTATACTTACTATATTTATGAAAGTTCAACTGTCTTGTAAGTGCTTGTTTTTCAGTAATACTAACCTCTAGGGTAAGTTGCTGACCCTCTTGTACAGCTTGAAAGCAAACGCGACCTTTGATGTGCAATAATTTTTTAAGAATATGTAGAGCTAATTTTGTTGAGCTGGAGCCAGGTAATTATGCCTATGGTTATCATTATCATGAAGCGAATGAGGAGGTCTTTGGCGTTTATGATAAGTGATGGTAATCTGTTGTTCTACAAAAAAAATCCCCTGCAAGAGTAGGGGATTTCAATATTAGTGTGTTTGCTTTTAGTTTTATATATACTCAGTCTATCTCAACCGCAGCTTTGAGCATCCCTTGTGCCTTCTGTCTTGTAGCAATGCTTACCTTCGTATCGAGGTGTAAACTTTTTCTTGAAATAGCTGCCTCTTCCTCAAAACTACCGTTTTCAATGTAGTATAGAGCTTGGTGTATGCAGTCGTCGTTAGTATCGCCCCAATCAACTGTGTAATTATCGTTTGCTTTTTTATTTACAGGAAGCCCGTCGAAAAAGCCGCCATAGCCGTCTGCATTAACATCCGACATAGTGATGGGAGCAACAATCCAATCGAGCTTTTCATTATATCGTGGCTCCATGCCCACAGGCTTGCCGTGTGTAGTGTCGCCAACTAGCAGAACGGTCATATAAGGCGTTAAGCTGTTGATTACCATCTCGGAGGCTGATGCTGTTCTGTTGGTGGTTATGACAAAGAGCCTGCTTAAATTTAGTCCGTTTGCTTCGGTGCTGAAATATGTCGACTCGTCGCTTGTTGTGTTTTTGTTGTTGTGCGTTGTTTTGTACATCAGTTTCCTGTTGTTGCTATTGCCTGCAAAGATGTTGCACATATATTCTGCTACATCAACTTGTCCGCCCCCATTGTATCTTATGTCTAGTATAACATCGGAGACATTTGCCGACTTAAAATCGGCAAATACATTCTCTAGTTCGGCTTTGGATGTTGATATAAACTCGCTGAATGCCAAATAACCGACTTTCGCATTGTTGACATTGTAGATTGTGTCTTTCAGAACGGTGTTCATCGTATAGTTGCTCTTGGCGAGTGTTGCTTCTTTTATCTCTCCATTTTTGTAGAAACCAAAGCTTAGACTGCTGTTGTCGTTGATAAGACTATTAATTTCGGAGTTGCTCAGGTCATCAATACTTTTGCCGTTGATGCTTGCAATTATATCACCACGCTTGTAGCCGGCTTTCCCGAAAGCACCGTCTTTTTGTACTTCCCTGACAAACAGCATATAATTTTGACCGGAAATAATTTGACTGTTGGTTTGAACGAGAAAGAAGAAGGCATCCCAACTCTCACTTGCATTGCCCGAATAATAATTGCTGAAATCAGTGTAGGACATTGCAAAACTCCACCGATCCTTTTCGTATTTAACATCGTCAATCCACTTATTAATGCTCTCGTAAGTATCATCGTAACTGCTGTAGTCAATAGTCGAGGGGAGAGTTTCGTACCATAGGTAATAGTAGTCAAATACATTCTTTGTAAGCTCTAGCTTTGGATATTCATCACCCGTTTGATTGCCATTGTTTGAATTATCAGAGCTGTCTAACTTGTCGTCCGGCTGGCAGGCAACAAATAATGCTACTATTAATAGCAACGATGCATAAATCCTATTCATAATATCTTTTTTTATATTAACTATCTCAATCTCAACCTCAACCTTAACCTCAAAATACTGCCTTTACAATCTCTTTAGTATTGTCTGACAGACCGTAAGTATATATGTGGAGCGACGGCACATTTGCCGCTATTAGCTCTTTTGTTTGAGCTATTGCCCATTCTGTTCCTACCTGCTTTGCTTGCTCGTTGTCCTTGCATTTGGATACCTCTTTTGACAGCTCCTCAGGAATGTCAATACTGAATAATTTTGGTAGCACGGTAATCTGATTCTTTAGTGCCAACGGTTTTATACCCGGAATTATTGGGACATTTATACCTTTTGCTCTACATTTCTCTACAAAATCAAAGTAAACCTTGTTGTCAAAAAACATCTGTGTTACAATATAATCAGCTCCTGCATCAACTTTCTGCTTCAGATAGTCAATGTCTATTTCTAGGTTAGGAGCTTCAAAATGTTTTTCGGGATAACCCGCAACGCCAATACAAAAATCCAAAGGAGTGTTTGTCTCTTTTTCGTCATCGAGATATTTGCCGGTGCGCAAGTTTACAATCTGCTCCACAAGCTCGTTGGCATTTTTGTTACCATCAGGCTCTGCCTTAAATATGGTATCGGTTTTTAAACCATCGCCTCGTAATGCTAAAACATTTTTAATGCCGAGAAAGCCTAAGTCTATGAGCATCAGTTCGGTGTCGCGTCTTGAAAAACCGCCGCAAACAACATGCGGAACAACAGGAATACCGTATTTGTGTTGTATCGATGCAGCTATGGCAGCCGTGCCAGGACGCTTGCGTACAACTCGGCGTTCGACTATGCCATTACCCTTTTCAACATATTCAAAATCATCCCTATGTGCAGTGATGTTGATATAGGAAGGATTAAACTCGCTCAGACTTTCTATTGTATTGTAGAGATTGTCGGCATTGCCGCCTCTTAGCGGTGGCAATAGCTCAAAAGAAAATAAAGTACTATTTCTTTTTTCTATTAAATCTATAATTTTCATGTGTTTATCATTTTGCAATAAGCTGTAAGCTATAGGCTTTATGCTTTTGCTGTTTTTAATCATCCTCCTATGTGTAGTTTGGCTTATTGCATATAGCTTAAAGCCTACTGCATGGAAGTTTTATCTGTTTATATCTTATTTATAATTAACCATTTATCACTTACAATTAATTGCTTTCTAATTCTGTATTTTATACAGTATAATTTCAGGTTCATCGTTGCCTGTAAGCAAATACAGGTCGTTTGTCTCACTATCTATAAAATCGGCATAATAGTATTTTGAACCCTCGAAAGGTGAACCGCTTATTTCTTCTCCATCAGAATTGGAGATATGTACTTTGCCATCCTCTGTTGTAAATGATATAAGTACTCTGCCGTCCTTTAGCCTATAAATCTTTGGTGAAGAGCTGATATCTTTGTTGTATTTCTCGCGCTTGATGCGCTCGCCTTTGGCATTGAATATCTTAAAGACCTTCCCTTCGGCAAATACATATCTTATATTGGAATTTATGTCGGCAAACGCTGCGAAGTAGTGCTCTTTAGAAAAATCTTCAATATCTAGTGTCTCACTTGTGCCGTCTAGCTTGTGTTTGATTATTTTACCGTCTTCGCTTGTGGCGTAAATGTCTGTTCCAACAATATATGGAGGGTTATTTGAGTATTTGAGGTCTTTCGGTGTCTCTACCCTTGTTGCTCCTTTTCTGTTGAGTATATATAACTTGTTGTTTGATAGTGTGATAAGATAATCCTTGTTGTTGTTGCGTAGAAATTGAAGTTCATGACCAGCTCCATCAATTTTTCCAGTGAAGTCCCACCCTTTATTCTTCGTAAAATCCTTGTTGCACAGAATAATATCACCATCTTTGGTGGTGTAGAAAAGACGATAATCTTTTTTGTTGTCGTAGTCAAAAATCGATAATCCACTCGCCGCAGGAGTAGGTAGTTTCTTTGGAAATCCTTTGACGCTGTTGCCCAATCTGTCTATTATATCAACGCTTTTGTCTGTCATTACTACTACTTGCCACTTGTTGTTCCCGTAATAATCAAGCTGCTGAATATTGCCTATGATTTTGCCGTCCAGCTGTTTTGTCCATTCTTCCGAACCTGTTGCATCGAGGTAGTGTAGAACATTGTCATTGTTGGCATAGACTATATCTTTGGTAGTGATGTGGGTGTGGTTCGATACGTAGCTGGGAGCTGAGGAGAGGGGGTTGGGTACTACTTTCACCCATTCCGATGCTGATGTGGTGTGTAGCTTCTGAATGTGTCTTAAACTCAAGGTGTTATAGCATACTCCATTGTCTGAGGACATTTGCCAAGTGAAGTAGCGGTATTTGGACGCTAGACCTGCTCCGTCGCTCTCTATAGTCTTGGCAATATCTGTATTCAAGAAAGTGGGGAATAAACCTTGCGTGTTGTTGAGGTAGAAGAATATGTTGTATTTATCAGAACTGTTATTCAGTGCTTTGTAGTTTGCATTATTGTGCAATGTGCGCTTTCCTGCTACTGCTGATAAAAACCTTCTTGCATCATCTAAATTCTCGAAAAAACAAATGTAATCACCATAACGAGTAAAATATTTGGCGTTTAGATTTGTAAAAAGAGGACCTAGTAAAGTAGTTATTATCTGGGAGTTGGGATTAGTGACGAGACTGTAACTGTCGCCACTGTTGATTTCTAGTTTTGTTACCTCGTGGGTGTATGCTGTGTCTTTTTTGTATCCTTCGGCAAAGTCTAGCCATTTCTCATAACTGCTTTTGTCTTTTAGCCTTGCACTTAGAATAGTCTTTGGACGTTTGTCGGGACTGTCGTTTATATAGAAACTTTGTGTAAGTTCGCCGCTGAGAGTTGAGTTTAATAGATATTTTACATCCTTGCCTGATTCCTTGTTTATAAGATTGGTGATAGATTCGTACTTGCTGAAATCCGATGAGTTGTTTTTTAAATAAGACCTGTAATTATCCTGATAGGTAGAAACATTGGTGACATTGAGCGATATGAAACAGGCGCAATTGTCGGGTATCATTGCTGAAGGAGTACATTCTGCCGAACTCTGATTGACAAAAGCATCTATGTATTTCGGAACGTTATGGTCTGATATGCTGAGACCTCTTAAAGCAAGCTCGTCTTCGTTTATGTCTAGCTCAAGCTCCCCCCATTTGCCGTAATTTGATAAGAAAGAAAAATGCTCCTTGATGGGGAAGTTCCAAAAATTCTTGTCAGTATTGCCATACTTGGCAATGTATTGCGGAAGATGAGAATAGTTTATAAATAAGGTAGTACTCTTTCCACTATTTGATAAAGAAAAAATATTCTCAAATGATTTGTCGTTGAATATGCCCTTCTCTTTGAGCTGGCGTATCGAGGCTTCTAGCATTATCTCGTTATCGCAAATGAGCAGAAGCCCATCTTTCGTGTATGAAAAAAATAAAGTCTTTTGCTCGCCCTCTTTTGTCTTAAAGTTTGCTCTCCTTATTTCTGCTCCAGCGTAAGAGCGTATTAATGAGGTGTTTATGTCCTGAAATAATGCACCCATAAGACTCTCGAATTTCTTGGCATTCGCTGTTGTCATACTGCTTGCTATAACATACGAAACCTCTTCGCGGCTGACAAATGTGGTACTTATGAACACCGGATTGGTAAAAACATTTGAGAGACCTTTTTTGTCCAAGGAGTCAATGTTTTGCAATAATGAAAATATTGGCTTTAAAGGAGTGAAGGTCTTTAGAGGTGATGTAGCATTATCATCATTAAGTACTTCTGAGGCAAAATCTGATAAATCGTCAATGCTGAAAATAAACGGAGAATGAATAGGCAGTGCCGATAGAGCATGAGATTTCTCCTTCCTGACAGAGTCCTGACCCTCGCTTTCAGCCAACCACTGATAGCCAAAGTACATTCCTGCCATCAATGCTGCCAATACAATCGTTGATAGTAATATCTGTTTCACTCTAAAATCTATTTGTAGTAAAAATACTAGCCTGCAAAGCTAATGTTTTTGTACGTATCTGGCAAGAGCATTTCAGCATCAATCTAATTGACTATATTTGCTTCCATGATTCAAGTCTTAGCAAAATATATCGACGGAGAGGTGTTCGACTCCAATGTCTATCGAAGACTATTCTCTACCGACGCATCTCCCTACTTGGAACTGCCGCTGGGAGTGGTGTTTCCAAAACACAAAGCCGACATAAAAGAAGTGATAAACTTTGCCGGAAAAAACAAAATATCCTTGATATTCAGGGGTGCAGGAACTTCGCTGGCAGGGCAGGTTGTTGGTAAGGGATTAATAGTAGATACCTCAAAGTATATGACCGAAATACTGGAGGTGAATACCGACGAACAGTGGGTGAGAGTACAGCCCGGAGTAGTGCGCGACAAGCTGAATCAGTACCTTAAACCACTGGGATTTCAGTTTGGTCCCGAAACATC